>NZ_BADI01001006.1:0-4287 GCF_000333555.1 Herbaspirillum sp. B65
ATTGCAGGCACTCGTGTGGTTCTATTGGGCTTTGATATAGACCAGGCGCAACGCGCTGGCTGCCTGGGTTTTGCGATTGAGCGTCATGACCTGAAGACGGGCGAGGTCGTTTGGATGCGGGGCATGAAGACGTTTGAAAAAACCCAGCCGCATACCACTTTGGGTCAGATGTTTTCGTCGCTGCAACATCCGTTTCAGTCATTTCAGTGGTCGGACTACAGCGTCAATCCCGGTCAGGGCTATACATACGAAGTCCACCCTACTTATGGAACTCCTCAGGCCCTGGAAGTGCGGGATGGCGCTGAAGTGACCGTATCAACCGAGACCGAATGGGGTGAGCCGCATTCGGTTTTTTTCAACCGTGGAAGCGTTGCCACGCAAGAATATGCCAGACGATTCCAGAACCGCCGCCCCAGTGAAGTAGGCCAAGCCGCCTATGACTGGCTGTCGCGTGGCTTGCATGAAGCACTCCTGGCTTTTATTGCGCGTGCAGATAGTTCCGATTGGAAAGTGTATGCGGCCATCTATGAATTCCAGGATGCTCCGGCTTTGGATGCCTTAGCCCAGGCCAGCGCCAGAGGTGCCGAGGTGCACGCATTGTTTGACGCGATTCCCGGAGACGATCATCCGCTGGTCAAGAACGAAAAAGCGATTGCTGCGGCAGGTATCGACGCCTTATGCATCCCCCGCACGCACGGAAAAATAATGCACAACAAGTTTGTTGTGTTGACTTACAAAGGTACGGCTAAAGCGGTTTGGACTGGCTCCACCAACTGGACTGAGAACGGTATCTATGGGCATTCCAATCTAGGTCATGTGGTGCAAGACGATGTGCTGGCTCAAGCCTTCCTTACCTATTGGGAACGTCTATCGACAGACCCGAAGACTGACCGTACCTCAGACTACAAAGCCAGCAATGTGGCGCAAACGCCAGCCCCAGTGGCCGATTGGCCTCGGAGCTTGGCATGTGTTTTCTCTCCGCGCAGCAACCCGGATGCGTTGGACTGGTACGGTGAGCTAGCGGCAAGCGCATCCAGCGGTTTGTTTGCAAGCTTTGCTTTTGGAATGAATAAGGTCTTCCAGAAGGTTTTTGCGCGTGATGATGATGTTTTACGATTCGCCCTGATGGACAAGCGCACCGCACAGACGCGTGAACCGGCCAGAAGCAACGACTTGGCAGCGATTCATGCGATTGCCGCACGTAAGAATGTGGTGCTGGCCGTCGGCAACAACATCGTGACCAACGAGTTTGATCGTTGGTTGGCCGAGATGCACCAGATCGTTGACCATGTCAATGTGCCGTGGATCCATACCAAATACATGCTGATAGACCCCTTGGGGGATAAACCGATTGTCATCTCGGGGTCGGCTAACTTCAGCGATGCAAGCACCACGGAAAACGATGAGAACATGCTTGTGATTCACGCAGACAAGCGTGTTGCAGACATCTACCTGGGGGAATTCATGCGCTTGCATTCGCACTACGCCTTTCGCGAGGCTGTGGCGATACATGTCGAGCACGGAGGAAAACCTGACGATTGGCGACCGCAGTATCTGCTGGATACTGATGCGTGGCAGTCTCCTTACTTCAATCCCGACGATTCTTCCGGGCGTTTCTTGCGTCGCCAGTTTTTCGCGCAAGCCATGAGTCTATGAAATTGCCTGAATTCAACTAACAGAGGAAATCCATGCCTATTGTGCCATCCTTGACCTCCTTATCGGAGGGGGGACGCCACAAGGTGTTCGTTTGGATTATTTTCGTGACCCTGCACTGCTCAATGTCCATATGGTCGTGCAGGAGTCAGCTGATGCGTGACAGACCATAGGGAAGTTCCTTGAAACTCAGCTCGGCAAGGTCGCCACGATGAACATGCGCTGGAACGGCAGCAAGGTGCTGCCATCAGCGCGCGGTGGATAAGCCAGTTGCATACGGCGCGCATAATCAGCCCGGAACGCCTGCAGTTGCTCTCCCTCCATTTTTTCCAGATAGGGTCGCAGGCTGCTGCCGCTGGCCCATTGCAGTACCGGGTCCGCTCCCTTGAGGATATGCAGGTAGGTCGTCTGCCAGATGTCCAGGGTGGCCACCTGCGGTCGCAGCAGGTCGTAATAGCTGCCCATATCCAGTACATTGCGTCGCTCCGACACTTCGCCCAACACACCGGCATACGCGGGTGAGCGCGCCAGCTCCACCTGTGCCAGTCGCAACGGCGCGTCGTGCATCACCGGCATCTGCACTGCCAGGCAACCACCCGGATTGAGGAAGGAGAGCAGCCGCGGAAACAGTTGCGCGTGATCGGGCAGCCACTGCAAGGTCGCATTGGTGTAGATCAGGTCCAGCTTGTGCTCGGGGACCCAGTGATTCAGATCGGCTGCGACGAAGCGGACCTGGGGCACGCTCACGCGCGCCTTGGCCAGCATGTCCTCGGAACCATCCACACCGAGCACCTCGGCCTCTGGCCAGCGCTGCTGCAGTATGGCGCTCAGGTTGCCGGCACCGCAACCAAGGTCGAGGATGCGCGCGGCTGTCTGTGTTGGCAGATGCAACATCAGGTCCAGCGCGGGGCGCAGGCGTTCGCCGCCGAATCGCAAATACTGGGCGGCATCCCATTGGACCTGGGGTTGTTGAGTGTCTTGAGAGTCTGGCATGGGTTGCTCCTGTATGGTTTTTGCACATCTTGAGCGCTTCAGGAGAAGCAGTAAAATGAAATTATTTCGAAGATTAATAAGTTTTCCTCATGAAAATAGACATCCTCGGTGTGCAGGCGTTTGTCACGATTGCCGATCAAGGCAGCTTTCAGGGGGCTGCCGGTGCATTGCATGTGACACAAACGGCAGTGACGTTGCGTTTGCGCAAGCTGGAGGATTTTCTGGGCGTAACGTTGATAGAGCGCACTACACGTTCCATCGCGCTCACGGCGATCGGACAAGACTTCCTTCCTCAGGCGCGGCGACTCCTTGCCGAACTGGCCGAGGCTCTCGTGGAGATTCGAGAGACGGGTATTGCTCGACGTGGAGACGTCTCGATTGCCTGCGTACCCACCGTAGGCGTGCAGTACCTGCCGCGTATCATGCAAGCATATTCTGCGCGTTATCCGCACAACCGCATCAAGATCCTCGATCACGCCTCATCGGCCGTGGCGGAAGCTGTGCTGCGTCGTGAGGTGGAATTCGGCATCACTATTGCGCGGGAACATCATCCCGAGCTCGTCAGCATGGCGCTGACCGAAGACAGGTATGTACTGATTTGCCATAAAGATCATCCGCTGGCCAGACGGCGCCGCATCGCCTGGATGCAACTGCAGTCCTATCCACTGATCTTTGCGGGCGAGGTGAGCGGCAATCGGGCCTTGCTTGATCCGGCGCTGAAAGCCAATGGCTTCGTCTTGCGCTCCTTCTATGAAGTGCAGCGCAGCTCGACAGCCGTGGGATTGGTTGCCCAAGATGTGGGGGTGGCTGTCGTACCGAAGCTGGCCATGCAGGAAGGTGCCTATCCCAATGTGCGAATGATAGAACTGGTCGACCCTGTCGTTTCCCGCACTCTTGTTCTGATTACGCGCAAGGCTGCCCATCTGTCGCCGGCAGCTCAGGCGCTCTACGACATGATCCGGGAACAAGAAAGTAACAGTTGAGAGTAAGTGCCAGGCCCATCAGCAAGCCCACCGGAATGCCCAGCAAGACGGCGACGACGCATCTGGTGAGGATGCGCAGGAGGTTCGCACCGACGTGTTCGGTCAGTGTGGCATTGGCATAGCCGTCTTCCCAGATACCTTGCGCGACGCTGAGCACCTTTCGGTCCGAGAGACGCCGGCAAACCTCAGGCCCATATCCAGATGAGCAGATCGAGGTAAGCGTCTGCCACGAAAAACACTTCCAAGGCTCGCCCCCCGATCACTGGTAAGCGCACCAAGCGCTGCAAGTCGGAAAACCATGAGCGCTGCAAGCCCATTGGCGCGGATCGGGTGATTAGTTTGGATAGAAAGGCACATCATCAAGGCAACGGAATATCACAGGTGGCTCCGTTTTATAACATTCTATTCTGCGAATAAAAACGCGAATGTTTTCATGGAAATTTATTGTTCAGCTTACTTTTTTCCACCCTTTGTACCTTCTTGTCGATCAAATTTCACTGTAGAGCTTTCTTTTAGTGCTTTGATTATGCGTTTTTCTCAGAGTGAAAACAACGATTCTCAGAGAGAAAAGGGGATCTAATTAATACTAACAAAAACTTACAATTGTTATTCCCAATTCATCGTTTTGTAAGTAATTCGTCAGCAATAAACGGAGCTA
>NZ_BADI01001005.1:0-1919 GCF_000333555.1 Herbaspirillum sp. B65
ATTCGTCATGCCGGCGCTGCGGTCGGCGCCAGCCTACGCGTATGGTGTGCTGGGAGACTATGGCTTGCCGAGCCTGAGTTTTCCCATGCTGAGCAGTCCGCAATTGCAACTGCCTGGTATCACAATTCCTTCCTTCAGTATCCCTAATCTTGCTGATGTCGGCGTTCAGATCGATCAGTTCAAGCCTAATTTCTTTGCTGATTTCAATGTGGGTTCGGATTGGTTTGGCGGCTTCTCGTCAGCCTTCCAGTCGCTCACCGGCTTGCCCAATTCCAGTGCTGGCGCAAGCAATACGATGCTGGGCGGGCGACTGTCGCTGCAACCCAAGCTCAGCGGTGACCTCAATTTCAACCAGGCTGATTTGACGGGAAAGGTGTCTGGCAGCAGCCAGGCTACTGTCAACGCTGTCGTGGCATCCGGCACGGCCAATGCGCAAGGCAACGCCAGTGCCAACACCAAGAGTGAAAGCAATGTTTCGGGTGGTGTATTCGGCGCAGGCAATTTGTTCTCGGCGCAAGGTTCTGCCCACAGCGCTGCTCATATGGCCAGTGCGACGGGAACCACCAGCAATGCCGGCAGTGTGCAATACGCACTGCCGACCTTGTCGTTCGGTGACATCAAACTGCCGAACTTGCAAATCAATGGCTTCGATTTCAGCGGCTATACCCGCTTGTTCACGACGCTGTTTTCCGGCCGGGATTTGTATGGCGTCACCCTCCCTGATTTCAAGTTGCCAGACTTCAAGGTCGACAACATCAATCTTGCTGATTACACCGGCGGCACCCAGTCCCTGACGATCAAAGGCATGAACTATGCCTTGCCCAGTCTTCAGTTGCCCAGGATAGCGGGGATCGACTATCAGTCGCGCCTGCCCAATCTGAATACCGCCTATCGGTTCAATCAGGGCGATGGTGATGTGGCAGTGGTCGGGGGCGAAGACAATCGCGTCATGACCGGTGATGGCGACGATCTGGCGCTGGTCATGGGCAAGACCAACGCGTTGTTCATGGGGGATGGCAATGATGCCGGTCTGATGGTGGGTGAGAAAAATGCCTGGCGCGGCGGCAAGGGCAACGACGTCATCCTGGCCTTGGGAAAAGAAAATGCAGTCAAAGGCAACGAGGGTAACGATATCTTGTTTGTTCTAGGACAAACCAACAAAGTCGAAGGTGGCTCTGGCGACGATGTTGTCGTGGCCTTGGGCAAGAGCAACGAGGTGGATGGGGGCGAAGGAAAAGATCTGATGCTGATCGTTGGTCAGAAAAATAATATCAACGGCAAAGCAGATGACTCCACAGGGGATGGGGATGACACCATCCTTGTCCTGGGACAGGAAAACAACGTCAGAGGGGGGCGCGGGAATGATTGGCTTATCGCCTGCGGCATGTCCAATCAAATGGATGGTGGTCAAGGCAATGACGTCATCGTCGCCGCTGGGTGGAAAAACACCTTGTATGGCGACTTCGCGGGCAGCGATAACGGCAACGATGTGATCATTTCAGTCGGTGGAGCCAATAAAGTGCAAGGTAACGGTGGCAACGACCTGATCATCGCTGCAGGTCTGGGCAATCAGATTGAAGGCAATGCAGGCAATGACATCCTATTGGCGGCGGGGCTTGGCCAATCCATCGATACCGGAGACGGTGACGATATTGCCGTCGCGTTGGGGGCGGGTAACCAGATCTCAGCGGGTGCGGGCCGGGACACGCTCTATGTGGCGGGCGTCCTTGGCAACGTCTTTGGCGGCGCCGATGACGATGTGTTGTTTGCGCTAGGCGCCGGCAATCTGCTCTGGGGGCAGGAAGGCAATGACATCTTCCTGGCACAGGGGATATCAAGCCGTCAGTTGGTCGCTGCCGGAAAACTGCCATCGGCAGTGGTTGCCATCGATTCGGCGCTGGACCTGGTCAACACCATTC
>NZ_BADI01001004.1:0-7665 GCF_000333555.1 Herbaspirillum sp. B65
TTAACGCGAGCCCATCAGAAGGCCTGCGGACGCCACTTCAACAGACGTCGCTCCAGCGCGTGCAACAACCAGTCCGCCGCCAGCGCCACCACCGCCAGCACGATCATGGCGGCAAACACGCCGCTGGCATTGAAGGCGCCCTGGGCGGTCGAGATCAGCAGGCCGATGCCCTGCTTGGACCCCAGGAATTCACCCACCACCGCGCCCACCAGCGCAAAGCCGAAACTCACGTGCAGGCTGGCCAGGATCCACGACAGCGCCGAGGGGATCACCACGGCCATGGTCACCTGGCGGCGCGAGGCGCCCAGGATCTGAGCATTGGCGATCATGTAGCGGTCAGCCTCGCGCACGCCCTGGAAGGCATTGGCGAACACCACGAAGAACACCATCACCACCGCCAGCGCCACCTTGGAGGCCATGCCCAGGCCAAAGGCGATCACGGCCGATGGTCAGTTCACGCTGATGGAAGGCGAATGCATGGGCGCTTGCGGTGACGCGCCGACCGAAGAGCAGATCAAGGAAAACCTGATGTTTTCCGGGGAAAAGGTCGGCGATCTGATGAAGATCTCGATGACGCCGCAAGATGCCAAGGCCTGGTTCGGTGCCACACCGCCCGACCTGTCGGTGATCGCCCGCGCCCGCGCATCGGAAGCGGGCAGTGGTCCGGACTGGATTTATACCTACCTGCGCAGTTATTATACGGACGACACTCGTCCCACCGGCTGGAATAACATGCTCTTCCCCAACGTTGGGATGCCGCATGTGTTGTGGGAATTGCAAGGTATTCGCAAAGCCAAGTTCGTCGACGAGAAGGATCCTCATGACGCGAACAAGACCATCCACAAGTTTGCCGGCTTCGAACAAGTCAAGCCTGGCAAGATGAGCACGGCGGAATATGACAACAATGTCGCCGATCTCGTTGCTTATTTGCAATGGATGGGCGAGCCGGCGCAGAATACGCGCAAGCGGCTGGGTGTCTGGGTGCTGTTGTTCCTGGGTCTCTTCTCGGTATTGGCGTGGCGTTTGAACGCGTCCTATTGGAAGAACATCAAGTAAAAACGTACAATCACGTATCCGCGCAGTTTTTGCGGAATTGCGTATCGGGGTGAGCGTTATGCGTCTCGCCCCCCTTTTGTTTTTAGGGCTCTGAAAAAATGATGGTTCTCTACTCGGGCACGACCTGCCCATTTTCGCAACGTTGCCGCCTTGTCCTGTTCGAAAAGGGCATGGATTTCGAGATCCGCGACGTTGACCTGTTCAACAAGCCGGAAGACATCTCGGTCATGAACCCGTATGGCCAGGTACCCATCCTGGTGGAGCGTGATCTGGTGCTGTATGAATCGAACATCATCAATGAATACATCGATGAGCGTTTCCCGCACCCGCAACTGATGCCGGCCGACCCGCTCATGCGCGCCCGTGCTCGCCTGATGCTGTTCAACTTCGAGAAGGAACTGTTCGTCCACGTGCACACCCTGGAAAATGAAAAGTCCAAGGCGGCCGAGAAGAACCAGGAAAAGGCCCGTCACGAGATCCGTGACCGCCTGACCCAGTTGGCACCGCTGTTCCTGAAGAACAAGTACATGCTGGGCGACGAGTTCTCCATGCTGGACGTGGCCCTGGCGCCGCTGCTGTGGCGCCTGGATCACTATGGCATCGAGCTGTCGAAGACCGCCGCTCCGCTGATGAAGTATGCCGAACGCATCTTCTCGCGTCCGGCCTACATCGAAGCGCTGACCCCGTCCGAAAAGGTCATGCGCCGTTAAGCTGGTCCGGCTGCACTGCCGCTCAGGCGGCGGTGCAGTTCACAGAAGTTCATATTGCTTTCCACCCCGGCCTTGCCGGCAGATGCGGTTCTTACCGGCGCATCGCACACCACACCAGTCATGCCAGAAGTCTCCACCAAGCCTTATTTGCTGCGCGCCATCTACGAATGGTGCACCGACAATGGCTACACGCCGCACATTGCGGTGGTCGTCGACAGCCGCACGCGGGTGCCGATGCAATTCGTCAAGAATGGCGAAATCGTCCTCAACATCAGCTTCGAGGCCACCAGCGGCTTGAAGATGGAGAACGACAACATCCATTTCAGCGCCCGTTTTGGTGGCGTGTCGCGCGATATCCTGATTCCTGTGGAAAATGTGATCGCCATCTATGCCCGTGAGAACGGCCAGGGCATGGCCTTCGAAGCGCCGACACCGGCCACCGCCGCAGAGGCAGAGCAGGCGCCTGAGCAGGAAAGCAGCGCGCCGGTCCTGTCATCGGTGCCTGTCTCCGAGCCGGAAAAGAAGCCTGCCGAAGGCAGCGACAAAGGCGATGACGATCCAGAACCACCGAAAAAGGGTGGTCGTCCTGTACTGACCCGCATCAAGTAGGCTATAATCGCCGGCTGAAGTTTTGCTGGCTTAGCTCATCTGGTAGAGCACCTGACTTGTAATCAGGGGGTGGCGGGTTCAAGTCCTGCAGCCAGCACCAGTATCTAAAAGGCTCTCCGACCGGAGAGCCTTTTTATTTTGCTTCGCAACGCGCTTTTTTTTGCGAAGCGGCCTGTTTTTTGGTGATTTTATGCAGTCACTGAAATCGGATGATTTTTACTCGCAAAAAATAGCCCAAATTAATTGGGCTATTTTTTTCTGACTACGTCCGCTTCTGGCCGATTGCGGTCAGTCTTTCCTAAACTCCCAGTTGATTTTAGAGCATTGGGGAACCCCAGAGCAAAAGACACTCAAACATCCATTGCCTGAAACCACCATCCATTCACGCATTTCAAGCTCTAATTCTTGGAGCTCACACTCTTCCGATAACCAGCCGCCTTCGAGCACCTCGATGAGATGGCTGCCATGAGGAAATTCTTCGGAACGTATGTAGCGATGTAAAGCCAATTCGTCCAAAAGGCGGAATCCTTCTATGGGTGGGGGAAAGGAAATTCTAAGGCCACTGACGGTATTTTGGCTTCTGGAGCAAGCAAGAATGACCACGAGGTCGCCTTGATCATTAAGAGTGACGGATGAAATATCGGAATTCGGCGCAACGCCATCGATCGCTAAAAAGGAACGTGCTTTGAAGCGTTTTGTTTTCATTTGAAGCTCGGTTCGATAATGCCAAAAAATGGCTGGCTAAGAGGATATTGGATGGCCGCTTCTGGCCGATTGCGGACATCGGGAACTGTAGCAAACCTGTAAGCAAGAGATCGCCAGTTCTATTCCACCCATCTGCGCCAGTACCGAAGCGGCTTGCAGTGATGCAGGCCATTTTTCTCCACAAAACAGTATTTTGCGGAGCAGCTGGATTTCAATAAGTGCTTGCTTAGCTTTTTTTCGGGGCGCCGACATCAAAACCATCGTAACTTCTGATGCACCTTTGCTTTGCCAAAGCGGAAAAATCAGTATTTCTCTGATTTAGAGACTCCGGAGTGTGTACTTCACTCTTTTCAACATGCAAAGTGAAACTCTTCCCGTTGAAAAAGAGCTCGACCATGTTGTAGCCGTTGGTACCAAGGTAGTTTGAAAGTTCAGATAACTTTGACTGACTAGGATCGACGAAAAAGTAACCCCATACCAAGGGAGCTGACATATCCCATTTTGCCTGGTTCTTTATTTGGCCAAACATCCCTTGGATCTTTTCAAGGGAGATATTGTCGTTTCGTGTCTCACATTCCTCCGCCAGCGCCGATGTCAGTGAGAGCGCCATGAGTATTGTGATAACAATATTTTTCATAAAAGATTTCTTGATTAATCGATGCTTCTTCTGGGGGACATACGCTTACTTCTCTTTTAGACGTCGGCTCCTGGCCCATAGCGGACTACCTATCGCTGACAATATCTGTCAAATCGTCGTAGAAGGCCGGATACGCATCATGAGAGGCGTAATAACAAACGAACTCAGCCTTCGTTATTCTTGAACTGCGCTTCTTGCTCATCATTTCCAGCAACTCGACTACGCCGTCCGTTTCGAGAAAATAAACATAGCCGTCTTGCTTGACGTGCGCAGGAATCCCCCCGTTACTTTCCATCTGTACTATCACAGCCTCACTACTTTGATGAAATGGTTCACGAGCACATACGACTGAATTTTCCGGCATCTGTGCCGAGAGGAAGATCGCATCAACAAGCTTCATTGGGAATGATAGAAAAAGACCTTTGGTAGGTAAGTAGCATCCGGTAATCCAAGCGGAAAGTCTTCTGCATTGTTAGTGACAACAATAATTCCGTTGTGCTCGATTCTATCGAGAAAAACGTCAACATATTTCACGTTCTTTACTCTCTGTGACTATGAGATAAATGTCCGCATTTGGCCGATTGCGGACATCGGCAACTGTAGCAAACATTCGTATCTGGCAATGAAAATTCCGCTTCGCAATCGTCGAGCGACCGGCGCCCAATAAGGGCTTGCGAGGCGCTAATTTTCTTGATTGCGAAGCAAAAAATGAGCTAAGTCTTTGATATAATTGAGATTCGCGCCGGACTTGTAATCAGGGGGTGGCGGGTTCAAGTCCTGCAGCCAGCACCAGTATTTAAAAGGCTCTCCGACTGGAGAGCCTTTTTATTTTGCTTCGCAACGCACTTTTTTTGCGAAGCGGCCTGTTTTCTCGTGATTTTATGCAGCCACTGAAATCGGACTATTTTCGAGTGTGAACTAAGATGTAGACACCGCTCGCCGCAGCCCAATCTTGGGCCACCCTCTCTATCCCAGGCGACGTAAAAAAGAAATGATAAGTATCATCCCAGCTTTCGTAAAATGCGCAGCTCAGTTCCGGTAGCACCACATGGAAGTTCCGATGTTTAAAGGTTTTTCCACCGTTTGGTTTGCAGTAGCCGGCCAACACTTCCTTTGATTTAAACGCTCGAAATACTGCGTGGTCTTTGCTGCGGCCTCGCATGGCAAACGATAAAACTTCAGTATTGGAAATCATCGTTTTGCAAAATGTGTCAAGAAGTCCGTTTCGACGCTTTTGTTCTTCGATAGGAATGTTTTCTAACAGCTTGCAGGCATCTTCTCGTGAGAGCCAGTGATCGAAGACAGAAACCGAAATAACTTGAACGTCTGGACGCTTTTCATCCCTATTAAGGCTGTGAAGCCATCTAAACGTCTCGCCCAGTTCTATTTGCCGATGACGAGGCACGTTGAGGAGACGGCGATTGGAAATCAAATTTACTCCTTAATAGCGAACGACTGTTCCTGGCCGATTACGGACACCGTTCAGACGTTGTTAAGCGCCAGTGATAGTCGAGGATCGTTCATCCAAACAAAATCAGAAACGGAAAAGGCTTCTTTCGCACGACCAGAACTAAGTGCGTCCTCGCGCAATAGCATCCGGCCCAATATTCCCTCGTGTGCCCAGCGTGATCCAGGTGCATCTAAAACCCGACATCCTGGGCCGCCATTGATGACTCGCCCACTCAGGGCTACACACTCCTTTGCAATCGTATCAGCACCATCGCCCCAGCCTCGAATGCTTATCGCCATGGCACCGCAATTCTCAGGAAGTGACCCGGTAAAGGTACATGCATACACTGCAAATGCTCCGTCGCCGTCATAACCAAATCCCCGAAACGTCTTTGTTTCGTGCCCGCACGTGTCGCAATGACCGACTACGGCCTCACTTCCTTGTTCTATCCGAAAAAGATCATTCATGTTTATCTCATGGGGATCGATGTCTATTCCTGACTGTCAGCTGCGGTCAGCAACACGTATCGAAGCCAGCGCACTCAGAAAATCTCTTGGCGCGTCAGAATGCTGAGCGAGTCCATCAGCAGCGCTACTCACATAGAAATCTAAGAACTCTGAAACCGCGCCATCACCACGTGCCACATAGGCCGCAGTAAACGCTTCCATGCAACGATATGCATCCCGAAGCGAGATCACTTGGTCGAATTCAGTGTCGTTCAGATCAGTTTTCATATTATGTTGCAAAGATTAGTGGAGGGCTGCTCTTGGCAGGAAGCGGACGTCTATTAGTTCTTGCAAGACCAAACGTGCTTTAACTTGATTGCTTCAATACCCTCTGGCATTGCTTCGCCATTCTCGGAGCCGTACGTAACATCAAAGCGGGACAAATAGCCATCTGCATCAGCAAACAGGAGAATTGCAATTCCACCTCCAAAATTGGACTCGAACCCCAATTCGCAGAACGGTGTTGATTTCGACTTCAAGGGACGTGTCAGCTCATTGCGCGGGACATGGAAGTCAAATCCATGGCAGCCACAATCGCATAGGGCGACGATGCTCCCGGCGTTAATTTGGGCGAAAACGATTTCTCGCTCGGGTACTTCCTGCTCCTTCACGAGATCAAGCCATTCTCTCGCTGCGCTCAAGCTATTAGGCATTCCTCATTACCTTCTTGTCAGTTTCATTAGGTCCGCTTCTGGCCGGTTGCGGACCTCTGCTGATACATGAAAAAATCAATAAAATAATCTTCAGCAGTTCAACATCAACATTTCGAAATACGTTTTCTTTTTGAAATTTATTTCGGGAAGAATATATTTTTTCCCGTTCCACTCTATCTCTGAGGGATAAACCGAGAAATCGGAAAAGCCACGTGAGGCGTATTCGATCAGTAACGAAAAGTCCTGCTTCTTCGCAAGGCTACTGAAAGTCGTCTTTCTCAATACTTTTTGAGGCTGTAATTTTGCTGGATAACTCGATACCAATATGGCTAGCGGTTGAGACAGACGCACGAGTGCCTGTCCGTCCAGGGTTTTTACACGTATTAAGTCCGGATCAATTGTAAGAGACATGTTTTCCGGGATTGTCATTGATAACCTGAGAAATATTGAATCGGATGCTGCTGGATTCATTTCTCTAAGTCCGTTATAGCTAAGCGTAACCCCGATGCGAAAAGCGTCAAGGTCTAGGCTCGCGATTTGAGGTGCTCCGTATCGGCCGTTGCAGAATCCTTTACGAGCGACGATACCTGATCCCGAAGGTTCGAAATATGTTTCCTTGACCGGCAGACAGCCGGTCACTACCAACATCGTAACGGCAGCAAGACAAATATTTCGAAGAGTATTGTACGGATTGCTCATTGCGTCGTTTTTTAAGCCATCAATGGTTTTGTATCGGACCGCTACTGGTCGGAAGCGGACGTCTATTAGTTCTTGCAAGACCAAACGTGCTTTAACTTGATTGCTTCAATACCCTCTGGCATTGCTTCGCCATTCTCGGAGCCGTACGTAACATCAAAGCGGGACAAATAGCTATCTGCATCAGCAAACAGGAGAATTGCACTTCCACCTCCAAAATTGGACTCGAACCCCAATTCGCAGAACGGTGTTGATTTCGACTTCAAGGGACGTGTCAGTTCATTGCGCGGGACATGGAAGTCAAATCCATGGCAGCCACAATCGCATAGGGCGACGATGCTCCCGGCGTTAATTTGGGCGAAAACGATTTCTCGCTCGGGTACTTCCTGCTCCTTCACGAGATCAAGCCATTCTCTCGCTGCGCTCAAGCTATTAGGCATTCCTCATTACCTTCTTGTCAGTTTCATTAGGTCCGCTTCTGGCCGTTAGATGCCTACTCAAGCCCTAGTCCGCTCGCAATAGCCTTTGAGTTCTACGCATGACTTATCAAAGTGTTGATAGTAAGCGCTGCAGAAAGCTTCCTCATTGTCAGAGAGTTGCAGCCAAGATGACAGCGCTGAAAGCTTTGCGTCTTGCGCAAAAC
>NZ_BADI01001003.1:0-7763 GCF_000333555.1 Herbaspirillum sp. B65
CAGGCGATGGGGAGGCCTGCTTTTCCTTGGGCACCAGGCTGGTGGCTACCACCGAACCGACGCCGAAGAAGGCGCCATGGGCGAAGGACGCCACTACGCGTCCTATCATCAAGGTGACATACCCCGGCGCCATGGCGCAGGCCAGGTTGCCGATGACGAATACCACCATCAGCGCAATGAGCAAGGTCTTGCGCGGCAGGCGGCCGGTGGTGGCGGTGACCAGCGGGGCGCCCACGAACACGCCCAGCGCATAGCCGGTCACCAGCAGCCCGGCCGAGGACAGGCTCACGCCCAGGTTGGCCGCGACTTCCGGTAGCAGGCCCATGATGACGAACTCGGTGGTTCCGATGGCGAATGCGCTGATGGTCAGCGCCCAAAGAGCAATTGGCATGGCAATCCTTATGGAGTGAGGGGTTCCGGCTAGCTGGGCCTGGGACGCAGTCTCGGTGATCGCCTGTTGCAGGCCCTGGCTGACCGCCTGCCTGCGCATCTGCCGCCGCGCCTGGAAGACATGCGGGATCGCTACGCCCATCATTTGCTGCTCAAGATGGGCGATGATGGCATCGAGGAAGCACGTGCCTATCTCCAGGGCATTTTGCCCACAGCGCAGGCCGGCTTCATCGAATGTACGCCGGCTGAGGCCAGCGCCGCATTCCTGAACCGTTTCGCCATCGGCAATGCAGCCAATCGCTACCGGGCCGTGCATCAGGATACGGTCGAAGAGATCGTCGCGCTCGACGTTGCCCTGCCACGCAATACCTACGACTGGTTTGAAGTGCTGCCGGCGGAACTGGCCGAGGAGATCGAGTTCACGATGTATTGCGGCCACTTCTTCTGCCACGTGATGCATCAGGAGTACCTGGTCAAGAAGGGGCGTGATTACGCATCGGTCAAGCAGCGTCTGCTGGCTCTGCTGGAGGCACGCGGCGCGCGTTATCCGGCCGAGCACAACTTCGGTCATCTCTATCATGCCGGTCCCGAGGTGGAACAGTTCTATCGCCGCCTGGATCCGACCAACTCCTTCAATCCAGGCATCGGCCTGACCAGTACCCGGCAGCATTGGGGGCCGTCCTGCTGCCCGGCACATGTTTGCGCCGCGCCGTCAGAGCAGTGCGAGCACAGCAATTGCGGCAGGCACAGCGAGACGCTCTGCTGAGACCGTCTCAGTCGTAGCGCTTGTAGGCATCCACATAATGGATATCGACCAGCCTGCGGGCGGCTGAAGCATTGCCGTTGATGATCGCCGCCGCAATGTTCTGATGGTTGCGCAGTACCGAATCCCACTCATCCTGGTTGCGCGTATGGGAATGGACCGAGCGCGTGGAGTCGAACAGGATGGCGCTGATGCCGCTGATGATCGCCGACAGCAGGGGATTCTGGGTGGCCTTCCCGACGGCTTCGTGGAAGGCCGCGTCTAGGGGGGAAAACGCTTCTACATTACTCAGCGCCGCCGGCATTTGCGTCACGATGGCACTGATGCGCTCGATATCGTCGGGTGTACGGTGTTCCGCCGCCAGCACAGCGGCCTGCAGATCCAGGCTATGGCGCACTTCCAGGATCTGGATCGGCGTAATCTGCTGGGTCGCCAAGCCATGTTGCGCCAGATTGGAAAAGGGAACCTTGGACAAGGGCAGCACCGTGGGTGACTTGCCGCTGGAGACAGCGATCAGCCCCCGTCCGGCCAGCGCATTGGTGGCCTCGCGCACGGTCGGGCGGCTGACCCCGAAGAGCCGGGTCAGTTCTCCTTCGCTGGGCAGGCTTTGTCCCGGCTCCAGCTTGTGCTCGGCGATGTAGCGCACGATGTGGTCGGCGATCTGGTCCGAAATACGTACCTGCTGCAATTGCAGGTTGGGTGCCGTCTTTTTACTTGTCATGGCCTTGGTTGTACGGGCAAATCAGCGCGGTGCTCATTGCTCGGCTTCGGGCTGGACCAGCGGGATTTCGCGCAACCACTGCACCAGCGGATAGGCATTCTTGAAGCCTTCCAGCACCCGCTTGCCGAGGTCGGCCGGGATCTTCTTGCGGATATCTTCTTCGGTCCAGACGATGAAGCTCTTGAGCTTCACATAGTCGATGTTCGGTGTGTCCGGATCGAAACCCTTGGGCGGACGCTGCAGCTTGCCTTCCTCCTGCAGCTCGCCATAGGTGGCGACCAGCTTCTTGTTCTTGCGCATCTTGGTGAAGCCCGCTGCATCTTCCACCACGCGATTGCGGATGGCGCGCAGGCGCGGCGTGGGCGGCAGATATTCACCACCGGCGATGAGCAACTGACCGGCTTCGTTGATGTGGAAGTAGTAGGCCGGACCACCGCCCTGGCTGGGCTTCTTTAAGCCGCTGGCGGTGATGGCCGCCGAGAAGTGCGTCTTGTAGGGGCGCTTGTCATGCGAGAAGCGCATGTCGCGGTTGATGCGAAACAGCGCTTTCTTCGGATTGCAACCGGCGATGGCCGGATCGAACTTGCTGATCTCTGCGATGAGCTTGATGGTCAGCGCCAGGAATTCCTCGCGCAGGATGTCGTAGCGCGGCTTGTTCATGACGAACCAGGCGCGGTTGTTGTTCTCGGACAGTTCGCCCAGGAACTGGATCAGGTCACGCACATGCATGGGGAGCTTCTCCTAGCTTATTCTTCCTCGTTGTCATCGGTCTTGGGCGGCGGCGGACGCTTGCCCACCGTGATGTTGAGCTTGGTTTCCTGCGACTTGCGCAGCACCGTCATGGCGATGTCCTGGCCGGGCGTGAGTTGCGCGATGACGTTGAGCATCTCGGTGGTATCGGCCACCGGCTTGTCGGCGATGCTCACCAGGATATCGCCCGGACGCATCCCGGCACGGTCGGCCGGCCCGCCCTTGAGCACGCCGGCGATGATGGCGCCAGTCTTCTTGCCCAGGCCGAAGCTCTCGGCCAGTTCCGGCGTGATGTCCTGCGGTTCCACACCGATCCAGCCGCGCACCACCTGACCATGGTTGATGATGGCTTCCATCACGGTCTTGGCGGTGGACATCGGAATGGCAAAGCCGATGCCGAGGTTGCCGCCGGTGCGCGAATAGATGGCCGTGTTGATGCCCAGCAGGTTGCCGTTGGTGTCCACCAGCGCGCCACCGGAGTTGCCGGGGTTGATGGCGGCGTCGGTCTGGATGAAGTTCTCGAAGGTATTGATGCCCAGGTGATTACGCCCCAGTGCCGAGACGATGCCCATGGTCACCGTCTGGCCCACGCCGAAGGGGTTGCCGATGGCCAGCACGACGTCACCTACCGAGCTGTTTTCCGGGTGGCCGAGCGTGATGGCTGGCAGGTTGGGCAGGTCGATCTTGATGACGGCCAGGTCGGTCTCGGGATCGATGCCGACCACCTTGGCGCTGGCCTTGCGGCCATCGGCCAGGGCCACTTCGATCTTGTCGGCCGCTTCCACCACGTGGTTGTTGGTGAGGATGTAGCCTTGCGGACTGACGATCACGCCCGAGCCCAGGCTGGATTGCTTGTCATCCTGCTGCTGTTCGTCGAACTGGTCGCCGAAGAACTTGCGGAAGAACGGGTCGTTCTGGAAGGGGCTCTTCTGTGGCCGGGCTTCGGTCGTTGTGAAGATATTGACCACCGAGGGCATGGCCTGGCGTGCGGCATGGCGGTAGGAGTCCAGGGCGGGCGCGTTGGGGGCGGCTTCCTGCATCTGGACCGTGGACTGGGCCGGCCGGGCGCGCGATGTGAAGGAACCGGACAGCCAGTCCGGCTTCAAGGTCGCTACAATGAACCACAGCGCCAGACCTACTGTCACCGTCTGTGCAAACAACAGCCATAAACGTCGCATAAAAGAATTCTTGATTTTGATGTGAAATCGGATGAGGAAGAAATGACCCGCCACATTAACAGAGACGAGCTCTCAGCATATCTGGGACGCGCCCTTAACACTGCGCAATATCGCGATTATTGCCCAAACGGCTTGCAGGTGGAAGGGCGCACCACCATTGGGCGCGTGGTGACCGGCGTGACTGCCAGCCTGGCCTTGATCGAGGCGGCGCTGGCCTGGCAGGCCGATGCCATCCTGGTCCATCACGGTTATTTCTGGCGCGGTGAAGACATGCGCGTGATCGGGCAGAAGCAACGCCGCCTGAAGCTTTTGCTGTCCAACGACATCAATCTGTTCGGCTACCACCTGCCGCTGGATTCCCATCCCGAGCTGGGCAACAACGCTCAACTGGCCAAGCGACTGGACCTGGATGCGACGGGCCGCTTCGGCGAAAACGATATCGGCTGGATCGGTCGTTGCCATTCTCCTGCCGTCAGGACCGCCGCCGACCTGGTGCTGCTGATCGAAAAGCGCCTGGGCCGTATGCCGCTGTTGATCGGTGATCCGCAGCAAGCCATCGGTCAGGTAGCCTGGTGCACGGGGGCGGCGCAAGGGATGCTGGGTGAGGCCATCGATGCTGGCGCCACGGTCTACATCAGTGGCGAGATTTCGGAACCGACCGTGCACCTGGCCCGCGAGAGCGGCACGGTCTATCTCGCTGCCGGCCACCATGCCACCGAGCGCTACGGCATCCAGGCGCTGGGTGAACATGTGGCGGCGCATTTTGGCATCGAGCACCGGTTCATTGATATCGACAATCCGGTGTGAGATCCGACTGTGATGCGTCAAGCTTCACTTTAAGAATTGAAAATGTGAAGCCGGTAAAGTGAAGAAGCGCTTCAGGCCTGCTTCTTGAGCGAATCACGGATTTCGCGCAGCAGCAGCACGTCTTCCGGCGTGGGGGCGGGCGCTGCCGGAGCGGCTTCTTCATTCTTGGTGGCCAGGTCGCGGGCCTTGTTGATGGCGCGCACCATCTGGAAGATGATGAAGGCCAGGATCAGGAAGTTGATGAAGATGGTCAGGAAGTTGCCGTAAGCGAACACTGCGCCGGCCTTCTTGGCCTCGGCCAGCGGCAGGCCATAGGCCTGGCCGTTCAGGGGCAGGTAGTAATTGGCGAAGTCCAGGCCACCGAAGATCTTGCCGACGATGGGCATGATGATATCCTCGACCAGGGAACTGACGATCTTGCCGAAGGCGCCACCGATGATGACACCCACGGCCAGGTCGACCACGTTTCCTTTGATCGCGAAGGCGCGAAAATCCTTGAGCATACTCATCCCTGGTTTCTCCTTTGAAAGTTGCTGTTTAAACATGAGGCGGGGTTACAACGGGTTATATCCTGCCTGCCAGGAAAAGTAAATCGGACAAGAACTGACGCTGCACTGCCAGAAAACGGATAAAAAGAGCAGATTGACAATGGGTTGCGCTGCGTCAAATGTTGATTTTTGCGAGCAGGTACCATACCGGCCGTTAGCTACAAAACCCTATTCAGCTTATATATAATCAAAAAGTTGCATGAGGGTCACTTAGAAGGTCCACGCTAACTTACATTTGGAGATTGGGGTGTTTATGACTGACGAGAATCAGGTCGACGCAAGTCGACGAGGTTTGCTTGTTGCGACTTGTGCGGCCGGAGGTGTAGCGGGTTTGGCCACCGCTGGAGCGTTCGTCTCCACCCTGCAACCTTCTGAACGCGCCAAGGCAGCCGGCGCACCGGTGGAAGTGGATATTTCTTCACTGGCTCCCGGCGAAATGCGCACCGTCGAATGGCGCGGCAAACCGGTCTGGATTCTCAAGCGCACGCCCGAGATGATCGCTTCCCTCAAGCAGACCGATGGCGAAGTGGCCGATCCCAATTCCAAGCGCACCGATTTCTCCCAGACGCCCGATTACGCGCTCAACGAATGGCGCTCCGTGCGCAAGGATATTCTGGTCGTGGTCGGTATCTGTCCGCACCTCGGCTGCTCGCCCAGCTCTCGCTTCCAGACCGGCCCGCAGACCTCGCTGCCGGACGACTGGCATGGCGGCTTCCTGTGCCCCTGCCACGGCTCCACCTTCGACCTCGCCGGTCGCGTCTACAAGAACAAACCGTCGCCGGACAATCTGCAAGTCCCGCGTTACATGTTTGAAGGCGAAAACAAGCTCGTTATCGGCAAGGACGAGAAAGGGGAGGCCTGATCATGGGAGCATTTCACGAAAAGAAGCTGCCTGATGACGCGCCCGCCGCGGCCAAGGCACTGAACTGGATCGATGCACGCTTTCCGCTGACGGCGACCTGGAAAGCCCATCTTTCCGAATACTACGCCCCGAAGAACTTCAACTTCTGGTACATCTTCGGCTCGCTGGCCTTGCTGGTGCTGGTGATCCAGATCGTCACCGGCATCTTCCTGGTGATGCATTACAAGCCCGATGCCAACCTGGCCTTCGCCTCGGTCGAGTACATCATGCGCGACGTGCCCTGGGGCTGGCTGGTGCGTTACATGCACTCCACCGGCGCTTCGGCCTTCTTCATCGTGGTCTACCTGCACATGCTGCGGGGCCTGCTGTATGGCTCCTACCGCAAGCCGCGCGAGCTGGTCTGGCTGTTCGGCGTGGGTATCTTCCTGTGCCTGATGGGTGAAGCTTTCTTCGGTTACCTGCTGCCCTGGGGCCAGATGTCCTACTGGGGTGCTCAGGTGATCGTGAACCTGTTCGGCGCCATCCCCTTCATCGGCCCCGACCTGTCGCTGCTCATCCGCGGCGACTACGTCGTTTCCGACGCTACCCTGAACCGCTTCTTCTCCTTCCACGTGATCGCCATTCCGCTGGTGTTGATCGGCCTGGTGGCGGCACACATCATCGCGCTGCACGAAGTGGGTTCGAACAACCCGGACGGCGTGGAAATCAAGGAAAAGACCGATGAGAACGGCGTGCCGCTGGATGGCGTGCCATTCCACCCGTATTACACGGTGCATGACATCTTTGGTGTCTCGATCTTCCTGCTGGTGTTCTCGGCAGTGATCTTCTTTGCGCCGGAAATGGGCGGCTACTTCCTGGAGTACAACAACTTCATCCCGGCCGATTCGCTCAAGACGCCGTTGCATATCGCCCCGGTGTGGTACTTCACCCCGTTCTACTCGATCCTGCGTGCCACCACGGCCGACTTCATGGGTTGGCTCATCGCCGGCGTGGCGGCCTATGTGCTGCTGCTGGTGTTCAAGTCGCGCCTGACGGCCAAGCTGAAGATGGCTTCCATTATCATCGGCCTGGTCATCATCGCTGGGATGCTGGTCTTCGACGCCAAGTTCTGGGGCGTGGTGCTGATGGGCCTGTCGGTGGTGATCCTGGGCGGCCTGCCATGGCTGGACCAGTCGCAGGTCAAGTCCATCCGCTATCGCCCGAGCTGGCACAAGTACATCTATCTGGTCTTTGGCATCGCCTTCGTCATCCTCGGCTACCTCGGCGTGCAACCGCCGACGGCCATCGGCACCACCGTCTCGCAGGTGTGCAGCTTCATTTACCTCGGCTTCTTCCTGCTGATGCCGTGGTGGAGCGCTGCCGGCACCTTCAAGCCGGTCCCCGAGCGCGTCGTCTACCACCCGCACTAAGCCAGCCGCCAAAGGACAAGAACATGACATTGCTCAAGAAAGTGATTGCCGCGCTGGCCCTGCTGCCGGCGCTGGCCTGCGCCAACGAAGGGGGCTATCCGCTGGATCGCGCCCCGGATCGCACCAAGGATGTTGCTTCGCTGCAAAATGGCGCCAAGCTGTTCGTCAACTACTGCCTGAACTGCCACTCGGCCTCGTCCATGCGCTACAACCGCCTGCGCGACATCGGCCTGACCGAAGAGCAGATCAAGGGAAACCTGATGTTTTCCGGGGAAAAAGTCGGCGATCTGATGAAGATCTCGATGACGCCGCCAGATGCCAAGCCTGGTTCGGTG
>NZ_BADI01001002.1:0-1185 GCF_000333555.1 Herbaspirillum sp. B65
GCCGCCATACCGGCCTGACAGGTGGATCCACACCGATTGCCGAGGGCTATGATCGCCCGGTGGTGCTGATCAACACCATGCGCCTGACCCGCCTGGAATTGCTCGACCAGGGCCAGCAGGTGCTCTCCCAACCAGGCGTGACGCTGGACCAGTTGGAACGCCGCCTTAAACCCCTTGGCCGCGAGCCGCATTCGGTGATCGGGTCGAGCTGCATTGGCGCTTCCATCACCGGCGGCATCTGCAATAATTCGGGCGGCTCTCTGATACAGCGCGGCCCTGCCTATACGCAGTACGCCCTGTTTGCCCGCATCGATGAGCACGGACGGTTGGAGCTGGTCAATCATCTGGGCATCGACCTGGGCGAGGATCCTGAGAGCATCCTGGAACAGCTCGACGCCGGTCGCATCGATCCGGCGCAGGTGCATCACGTCCCCGGGCAAATGGCCTCGGACCGCGAATATGCCGAGCATGTGCGCGATATCAGTTCACCGGTTCCGGCCCGCTTCAATGCCGACCCCCGGCGTCTGTACGAGGCTTCAGGCTCGGCCGGCAAGATTGCCGTGTTTGCTTTGCGGCTCGATACTTTTGCAGCCGATCAGCTCACCAAGGTGTTCTATATCGGTTCCAACGATCCGGCGGTACTGGAAGACCTGCGCCGCCATATTCTTTCCAGCTTCCGCACGCTCCCCATTGCCGGTGAGTACATGCATTGCTCGGGCTATGACCTGGCCAGGAAATACGGAAAGGACCTCTTCCTCTATATCCGCAAGGCCGGTACCGACAAGGTGCCGCTGGCCTTTGCCATCAAGAGTCGCTTCGATGCATTGACCGAAAAGCTGGGCCTGGGACGCAGTCTCGGTGATCGCCTGTTGCAGGCCCTGGCTGACCGCCTGCCTGCGCATCTGCCGCCGCGCCTGGAAGACATGCGGGATCGCTACGCCCATCATTTGCTGCTCAAGATGGGCGATGATGGCATCGAGGAAGCACGTGCCTATCTCCAGGGCATTTTGCCCACAGCGCAGGCCGGCTTCATCGAATGTACGCCGGCTGAGGCCAGCGCCGCATTCCTGAACCGTTTTCGCCATCGCAATGCAGCCAATCGCTACCGGGCCGTGCATCNAGATACGGTCGAAAAGATCGTCGCGCTCGACGTTGCCCTGCCACGCAATAACTACAACTGGTTTG
>NZ_BADI01001001.1:0-1654 GCF_000333555.1 Herbaspirillum sp. B65
GCATTCCGTACCAGTGCTGCTGTTGCTGGCACTGCTGGGCCTGTTCATTTACGTCAGCACCCAGACCGTGTTCGGCCGCCGCATCTACTCGGTGGGCAGCAATATGGAAGCCACCCGCCTGTCGGGCGTGAACGTGCAGGCCGTCAAGCTGTGGGTGTTCGGCATCATGGGCTTGATGTGCGCGCTGGCCGGGCTGGTCAATACCGCCCGCCTGGCCGCCGGATCGCCCTCGGCGGGCAACATGGGCGAGCTCGATGCGATTGCCGCCTGCTTCATCGGTGGCACCTCCATGCGCGGCGGCTCCGGCACCATCTACGGCGCGCTGATCGGCGCGCTGGTGATGGCCAGCCTCGATAACGGCATGTCCATGCTGGACGTGGGCACCTACTGGCAGATGATCGTCAAGGGCAGCATCCTGGTGCTGGCCGTGTGGGTGGACGTGAGCACCCGTTCGGGCCGCTGAACGCAACAAGCAAAAACTGTTTATATCGTTTCCGGGCCGCACCTGCAGCCCATCTTATCCTCTGGAGTACCAAGCATGACCGCAGCTACTACCCCCGTCTTCGAACACGCCCTCTATCGCAGCCTCGCCGGCAAGCGGGTCGTCATCACCGGTGGCGGCAGCGGCATCGGCGCAGCACTGGTAGAAGCCTTTGTCGCGCAAGGCGCCCAGGTGTACTTCCTGGACATCGCCACCGCCCCCTCCGAAGCTCTGGTGGAAGCGCTCAAGGCGGCGCCGGTCGCCCCGCGCTTCTTCCCCTGCAACCTGATGAACCTGGAAGCCCTGCGCGCCACCTTCACCGAGATCGAAACCCTTGCCGGCGGCGTGGACATCCTCATCAACAATGCCGCCAACGACGACCGTCACAAGACCACCGAGGTCACTCCCGCCTACTGGGATGAACGCCTGGCAGTCAACCTGCGCCACCAGTTCTTCTGCGCCCAGGCAGTGCTGCCGGGAATGCGCGAGCGCAAGAGCGGGGTGATCCTCAATTTCGGCTCGATTTCCTGGCACCTGGGCCTGCCCGACCTGACCCTGTACATGACCGCCAAGGCCGGCATCGAAGGCATGACGCACGGCATGGCACGCGACTTCGGCCGCGACGGCGTGCGTGTCAACGCCATCATCCCCGGCGCCATCCGTACCCCGCGCCAGACCCTGCTCTGGCACACTCCCGAAGAAGAGGCGAAAATCCTGGCTGCGCAATGCCTGCCCGTGCGCGTCGATCCACATGATGTCGCCGCCCTGGCCCTGTTCCTGTCCTCCGACAGCGGCGCCAAGTGCACCGGCCGCGAGTATTACGTCGACGCCGGCTGGCTGGGCGCGTAACCCATCCACACGCCTGCGGGCAGAGGAATCCATGAACAAGCCAAACGTCACCCCCCGTCGCTTCCGCTCGCAAGACTGGTTCGACAATCCCGATCACATCGACATGACCGCGCTCTATCTGGAGCGCTTCATGAACTACGGCATCACCGCCGAGGAACTGCGCTCGGGTCGCCCCATCATCGGCATCGCCCAGAGCGGCAGCGACATCAGTCCCTGCAACCGCATCCACCTGGAACTGGCCAAGCGGGTGCGTGATGGCATCCGCGATACCGGCGGCATCCCGATGGAGTTCCCGCTGCATCCCATCTCGAGAACGCCGCCGCC
>NZ_BADI01001000.1:0-18035 GCF_000333555.1 Herbaspirillum sp. B65
AGCCTGCGCCGCACGTTGCGGCCCTGATCGACACGAGCACGCAGCAGCAGCTCTGGCTGGACGCCCAAGAGACGGTCGCCCATCTGCAGCAGGCGCCTGTGGGGCAAGACCGTTCGGGCCGCTTCCTGCACTTCTTCCGGCTGGCGCTGCAACAGACCGAACGTAGCCTGCTCGCCGAAGAGGCCATCCTGCACAGCCTGCAACAGCGTCCACAGTCACTGCTGGAATGGGAACGACTGAGCTGCCTGAAGGACCGCCCCTTCCATCCCCTGGCCCGCGCCAAGGAATGGGATGGCGAGCCCGAACCGCAGCGCTACCTGCCCTGCGCATTGCAGCCGCTGCCGCTGTGCTGGATCGCAGTACCGCGAGCGCGCGTACGCTGCGGCCGGGCCGATGCTGATGCAGGACAAGCGCTGGCCGCAGCCTTGCTGAGCCACACCCAGCAGCAGCAACTGCATCACGCCGCGCAAGCCCTGCAATTGTCGAGCCACGATTGGCTATGGATGCCGGTCCATCCTTGGCAATGGCACTGGCTGCAAACCCGCCGTGCCGAACGCTACGGCGACTGCATCCTGCTGGGCCAGTTCGGCAGCGGCGCACCTACGGCCTCGCTACGCTCGCTGGCCAGCGAGCATGACGCGCAAACGCTGCACCTGAAACTGGCGCTGTCGGTCAACACCTTGGGTGCGATCCGCAGCCTGCCGCCGCGCTACCTGCACAACGCCGTGACCGCCGCCCACTGCCTGCAACAATTGCGCCAGGACGATCCCTGGCTGCAACGCCACTTGCTGTTGTGCGACGAATCGGCGTGGTGGGCCGTGAGCCCCGAAGCCCAGGTACACGAGGCCAATCTCATCAATGATCCTGGCGAGCTGGCTTGCCTGCTGCGACGCTATCCGGCACTGCCGGACTGCACCTTGATCCCGATGGCGGCCCTGCCAGTGCAACTGCACGATGGCCGCTTGCCAGCCGTAGAGCAATTGGCCGGTAGTAATGCCGACGCCACTGCGGCTTGGCACCTGTTCGCCGAGATTACCCGATTGCTGGTGGGAGTCGGGTTGCGCTGCCTGGCCCAGGGGGTGATACCAGAAATGCACGGCCAGAACCTGGTGCTGGTCTGCCGCGGCCAGCAACTGCAAGCGCTGCTGCTGCGCGATCACGACACCCTGCGCGTATGCGCCTCCCATGCTCACCGCATGGGCCGCACCGTGCCGGCCTATCGCATCGACCGCAGCACGCCCAATACCCTGGAACTGGAGAGCCTGGAGCAACTGCTGGCCTACTTCCAGACCCTGGCACTGGAGGTCAACCTGTACGCCCTGCTGGCGGCCCTGGCCCAGCGTTACGCAACGGCGGAAGCGCATGGCTGGGACATCGTGCGCGAGGTCATCGCCGCTACCCTGGCCGAAGAGTTCATACCCGCCACCGTGCGCGCGCTACTGCAACAGCGGCTGCTGGAGGAGGCGCACTGGCCCTTCAAGCAGGTGCTGGCCCCTCTGCTGGAGCGCCAGCAATGGGGTACAGGGATGCCCAGCCGAATGGGCCACATCGCCAACCCACTGCGCGCGGGAGCCTGCTGAATGGCCGGCCTGCGTGCGCGCTGCGGCCAGCACAATCTGGCCCTGTTGCTGGTGTGCCAGATCGTTACCACGCTGGGCATGATGACCGTGGTGCCGGTCCTGCCGCAGTACGTGGCCGCGCTGTCCACACCGCTGGCCGCAGGAGCGGCGAGCTCGGCCAGCGACGCCGCTGCGCTGATGCGCTGGAGCAACCTGGCCCTGGCCGCCCCCGGCCTGGGCACGCTGTGCTGCGCGCCCCTGGCCGGGCGTGCCTGTGCGCGGCTGGGTTACCGGCGGGTGCTGCTGCTATCGCTGCTGTGCTTCGTGACCAGTATGCTGGCCATGGCCTTGAGCCAGGGGCTGGCACTGTTTATCGCGGGACGGCTATTGCAGGGCGCCAGCACCATCGGCCTGGTGCTGACCATCTTCATCGGCCGCATCAGTAGCGATCACAGCCGGGGCCGCAACTTCGGCCTGCAGGAAAGTGCCGTGGCCGCCGGCTCGCTGCTGGGCCCCTTGCTGGGTGGCGTGTTGCTGGACTACTGGTCGCTGCGCCCGATGCTGCTGGCCAGTGCCGTGGTCACCGGCGTGAGCGGCGCCCTGTTGTGGCAGCGCCTTCAGGAACCGGCGCAGACCGACGCCGCGACAACGGCCAGCGGGACGCGCTATGCACTGCGCCACCTGCTGCGCCAGCCGCTGCTGCGCAACTGGATGCTGGCGGCCTGTCTCACCCAGGCCGCCGGCTTTGCCATGCTGACCGTGTTCGCGCAATTCATCCCGCTGCGTTTTTCTACGCTGCAGACACCTGGCAGCGTGATCGGCACCCTGCACGCTCTCGGCTGGCTGGCCACCATGCTGGCCAGTCCGCTGTGGGGCCGTGCCAACGATGGCGGCGACGATGGCCATATCCGCCGCCGCTTCCTGCTGGCCACAGCCGGCTGTGCCCTTTCCAGTGCCCTGCTCATGACGGCCAGCCAGCTGTGGATGGTGGCCGTGCTGCGCCTGGCGCAAGGAGCGTGCTACGCGGCCCTGGCGCAATCGACGCTGCTGGCCTGCCTGCGCCAGTTGCCGGCCAGTGCGGCCAGCGACTTCACGGGCCTGGCCCGTAGCGTCATGGTCCTGGGTCAGTTGCTGGGCCCCTTGCTGGTGATCGCCTGCGCCGGCTGGCTCACGGCGTTGCAACTGCCCTGGCTGGTGAGCCTGTTGTTTGTGACGGCTGGCGTGCTGGTCTGGTCACAAGGCAGACATCGTCTCGTGCGTGATGCCGCTCATCCCTCCCAACCGCTATGAGGAGTTCTTCCATGACTGATTCCATGCTCCACGTCAGCGGCATCGAACGCCGCCTGGCCGAGCAATACCTCAACACCTATTGCCGCGAAACCGGCCAACCCGATCCGCGCCTGGCCACAAGCACCTCGCCCGAGCCCACGCTGGCCGAGCATTGCCGCCACTGGCGCGAAACTGCGCTGCAACCCTTCGTGCTCGACTTTACCCATGCAGGCGTGCGCCTGGCCGGCGCCTTCAGCTACTTTTCGCCGATCGGCTATCACCGTCTGGGCAGTGCGCTATGGCTGGGCCAACAAGGAGTGTGGCGTCGCCTGGACGATGTGGCCACCCTCTCCGACCTGATCGCCGGGGCGCTGGAGGCCGCCGCTTCTGGAGATGGTGCGCCCAACCTGGCCCAAGGCCGCTTGCGCCTGCAAGCACTGATGCGCAACAGCATCGCCAAGGTGCGACGCTTCCACCAGGACACGCCAGCCGTGCCACGTCCAGCCTATGCACAGTCCGAACAGGGGCTGCGCTTCGGCCATATCTTCCACGTCACTTCCAAGGCCTCGGACGGCTTTACCGAGAGCGACCTGCAAGCCTATGCGCCCGAACTGGGGGCCTCCTTCCAGTTGCATTACTTCGCCGTGCGCAGCGAGCTGCTGCAACGTCGCAGCCTGGAGGGCAAGGCGCCTCCCATCGATCCGGCCGCCCTGCACTATGCCGAGCCCCTGCTGCGCGAAGGCGACTATCGCCTGCTGCCCTGCCATCCGTGGCAGGCACGCTACCTGCTGGCACAACCGGAAGTAAGCCACCTGCTGCGCGAAGGCGCGCTCATTTCGCTGGGGGCGCTGGGCGAGCGCGCCTGGCCCACCTCCTCGGTGCGCACCGTGTGGCTGCCGCAACAGGCCCTGTTCATCAAGCTGGCGCTGAACATTCGCATCACCAACTTCGTGCGCAACAATCCCGACGAACACGTGCGCCGCGCCCTGGATGCCAGTCTGGCCCTGAGCTGCTTGCCAGCGCAGCGCGTCCGCCAGCCACACTTTTGCATCTTGCTGGAAACCGCCAGCGAAACCCTGCGCCTGCCGGATCCAGAATTGCGCGCCGGCTTTGCCATCCTCTATCGCCAAGCCATGAACGCAGAGCAAGCCGCGCAGGTGCATCTGGTTGCCACCCTGGTGGAAGAAGCCGCCGATGGCAGCGTACCGTTGCAAACCCTGCTGCTGCAGGCGGCCGGCAGCGTCCCGCCTGACCAGGCGATGGTGCAGCGCTGGTGGCAGCGTTACCTGGAAGTGACCTTGCTGCCGATGCTGGAACTGTTCGCCGATTATGGCGTGAGCCTGGAAGCGCATCTGCAGAACTCGCTGGTGGGCTTCGCGCAGGGCTGGCCGGTGTGCGGCTATGCACGCGACATGGAGGGCACATCCATCAGCCGCCAGCGCTTCCCCCTGCTCGAACGGCTCGACGCCGACAGCCCCGCGCTCTACAGCGAGGCGCAAGCCTGGCATCGCTTCCAGTATTACGTGCTGGTCAACCACATCGGCCACGTCGCCGCCTCGCTGGCGCGGCTGGGCTGGTGCGATGAACACAGCCTGTGGGAGCAGGCGCGACGCAGCCTGCTCGGCTGCGCTGCCAGCGCCCTGCCGCTGGTGGATGAACTGCTGCAGCAGGCCAGCCTGCCGGCCAAGGCCAACCTCTTGAGCAGCTTCCACCAGCAGGGCGAGACACCGTCCTGGATCACCATTGCCAATCCCCTGAGGAAGTAAGTCATGTCCCCTTTCCGCTACTGCGACCTGATCGCCTCTCCCGCCTATGCCCGCGCCAGCGAGCGCGTAGTCCGTCAACTGGTGGAAGCCCTGCTGTTCGAACAGGCCTTCACCGGTGCCCGCTGGCAGGACGGCACCCTGCAACTGGCCGGGCAGGACCGCCACGGCCAGGCCGTGCGCTATCACGCGCCGGCGCTGACCACCTTCAGCTTCGGCCGCATCCGTCTGACCGCACCCGTGCAGCGCACCGATGCCAGCGGACTCACCACAGCGGCCCGCGACCCGGCGCAATTGCTGGCCGAACTGGCCGGGCAACTGCCTGCCGATGCGTTGCGCCTGCAACAGTTCGCCGCCGAACTGCTGGCCACCCAGATCAAGGATGCCCAGACCCTGCACGCGCGCCAGGGCGAGGTATTGCGCGAGCAATCCTACGACTGGATCGAAGCGCGTCTGACCGGTAGCCATCCCTACCACCCCAGCTACAAGTCGCGCCTGGGATTTACCCTGGCCGACAATGCCGCCTATGCCCCCGAGACCGCCGCGGCGGTCCATCCCATCCTGCTGGCGGTACAGCGCACGGCGGCCCGCGCGGCCTTGGCACAGGATATGCACGCCATGTCGCCACGGCACGATGGCCCACTGCTAGCCCCGCAGGACCAGCAGGCGTGGTATGCCGAACTGGAGAAACGTGGCCTGGCGCCGCAGGATTACCTACCCTTGCCGGTCCATCCCTGGCAGTGGGAAGAAATCATCGCGCCGACCTGTCACACCGCCCTGGCCACGGGCGAGCTGCAATGGCTGGGACCGATGCGTCAGGGCTTCCTGCCGCAGCAATCGATCCGCACCCTGGCCAGCCTCGACGATCCGGCGCGCGCCTGTCTGAAGTTGTCGATGAACCTGGTCAACACCTCCACCTCGCGCGTGCTAGCGCCCCATACGGTCATGAATGCGGCCCCCATCAGCGACTGGCTGCAAGCGCTGGTGCAGGCCAGTGCATGGCCGGCACCGATGCGCGCACCGGTGCTGCTGCGCGAATTCGCCGGCATCAGCTATACCAGCGCCACGCCGGTGGCAGGCCAGTACGGCGCACTGGCCTGCATCTGGCGCGAAAGCATCCATCCTCACCTGGCGCCAAACGAGCAGGCCGTTCCCATGACTGCGCTGCTGCACATCGATGGCGATGGCCGTCCCTTCATCGATCCCTGGATCGCGCGACACGGCCTGCAAGCCTGGTTGCAGGCATTGCTGGAACGCGCCTGGCTGCCGGTGCTGCACCTGCTTTGGAGCCAGGGCGTGGCGCTGGAATCGCACGCCCAGAACATGCTCCTACTGCATGAGCAGGGCTGGCCGCAGCGGGTCGCGCTCAAGGATTTCCATGATGGCGTGCGCTTCAGCACGGCGCTGCTGCAGGGACCGCCGCCGGCCCTGACGGCACCGCCCGCCGAGCATGTGCGCATCAATCCCAACTCTTTCCTGCACACCGACGATGCCGCGGAATTGCGCGATTTCTGTTTCGACGCCCTGTTCTTCGTCAACCTGGCCGAGCTGGCCTGGCTGGTGGATCGCTACTATGCGCTGCCGCAAGCGCAGTTCTGGCAGATCACCGCGCGCGTGCTGCTGGACTACCAGCAACAGCACCCGGAACTGGCAGCGCGCTTTGCCTTGTTCGATTGCTTCGCCCCCGAGGTCGATATCGAAATGCTGGCCAGCCGTCGTTTCCAGCCCGAGATCCGCCTGCGTACCCGGGCTGTGGCCAATCCGCTGGCCCAGGCCAGGCAAGCACTGGAGCCGACCTGATGAGCGCGCTCAAGCAACGCCTGGCCGCACAAGCGCCACAATTCGGCCTGTTCTGCTCCACCCCGGCGGCGCTGATGGTGGAGTTGATCGGCGCGGCCGGCTATGACTTCGTGGTGATCGACCTGGAACACACTCTGATCGCGCCCGATCAATTGGCGGCCATGCTGACGGCAGCCCGTGCTTGCGCCTTGTCAGCACTGGTGCGCGTGGCGGCGCCCTGGCAAGCCTTGCAGGCGCTGGACCAGGGCGCCGAGGGCATCGTCTTTCCGCGGGTGAGCTCGGCCGCGCAGGCGGCCGAGGCGGTACGGCTATGCCACTACGCACCGCTAGGGCAACGTGGCCTCAACAGCACCTGGCATAGCGCCCATGGCCGTGACGACCTGGCCCTGACCATGCAGGCGATCGCCGCGCAAACGCTGGTGGTGGCCATGATCGAAGAGGCCGAAGGGGTGCGGCAAGCCGAAGCCATCGCCGCGGTACCGGGAGTGGATGTGCTCATGGAAGGCGCCGCCGATCTCTCGCAATCGCTGGGCCTGCCCTGGCAGACCCGGCACGCCCAGGTGCGCCAGGCCGTGCAACAGATCGAAGCGGCGGCGCGTGCCCACGGCAAGACCTTCTGTGCGCTGCCGCGCGCAGCGCAGGACTACGACGCCGCACGCGCACGCCAGTGCCGACTGTTCATCCTGGGCGACGACCGCGGCCTGACACGACGCGCCATGGCCGCGCACCTGCACCAACATCAATCTTTTTCCTGACCAAGAAAGCTGAACCCATGCGCGCCCACCTGATCACCGACTACCTGCGCCAGCAAAGCGCACCGGCCTGCGCCTATCTCTATGACCTGGTCCACCTGCGCCAGCGCAGCCAGCGCCTGCGCGCCGCGCTGCCGCCACAGTGCCGGTTGTTCTATGCCATCAAGGCCAATAGCGATGCGCCTATCCTGCAGACGCTGCAGCACACCCTGGATGGATTCGAAGTCGCGTCGCAAGGAGAGATCGAAAAAGTACGCGCCCTCAGCGAGGACACGCCGATCATCTTTGGCGGCCCCGGCAAGACCGATGCCGAACTGGAAGCGGCCTTGCGGCTGGGGGTCATGCTGATCCACGTGGAAAGCGAGCATCAATTGCGCCGGCTCGACTGGATCGCCGGCAAATTGCAGCAGCGGGCGCGCATCCTGTTGCGCCTGAACCCCGACCCGCTGCCGGGCCACACCCAGGCCACGCTGCGCATGGGTGGCCAAGCCACGCAGTTCGGCATCGACCAGGCCCGGATGCCGGCCATGATCGCGCTGGCCCGCGGCCTGCCGCACATCCAACTGGAGGGCTTGCATATCCATGCCCTGTCCAACAATCTCAAGGTGGACGACCATCTGCAACTGGTGCGGCACTATGTGGAACTGGCGCAAGCCTGGGAGGCGCAATTCGATATCCGCTTCACCTGGCTCAATGCCGGCGGCGGCATCGGCGTGAACTATGGTCCCGAGCATGACCAGGCCCAGGCGCAGTTTGCCTGGGAGCCGTTCTGCACTGGCTTGCAGCAATTGCTGGCGCAAACCCGGCCAGGCTTTGAGTTGATCTTCGAATGCGGGCGCTACATCACTGCCGACTGCGGCTGTTACGTCAGCGAAGTGCTCGACGTCAAGACCACGCATGGCAAGCACTTCGCCATCCTGCGCGGCGGATCGCATCATTTCCGGCTGCCGTCGTCATGGCAGCACGACCATCCATTCCAGGTCCATGCGCGGGACGACTGGCCCTACCCCTTCGCGCGGCCCGGCCTGCGCGACGCCAAGGTCAGCATCTGCGGCGAGCTCTGCACGCCCAAGGACGTACTGGCGCGGGATGTGCCGCTAGCCGAGATCCGCGCCGGCGATTGCCTGGTCTTCGCGCTGGCCGGAGCATATGGCTGGCATATCTCGCACCATGATTTCCTCAGCCACCCACATCCCGAGCGGCGCTACTTTTCCGACTGAGGCAAACCGTCTCAATACTTCATATTTGCCGAGACATAGACCGCCCGACCATCCCCGGGAGCATGACGGGTCTGGTCATTGATCCACACATATTCATAGTAGCGATTAGCCAGGTTCTTGAGCTGCAACTCCAGGCTCAAGCTGGGCGTGACCTGGTAGGTGGCGCTCGCATTGAACAGCGTATAGCCGCCGAACTTGCCGCCAGTGTTGGCAGTGGTGAGGTAGTAACTGCCCTGGCCATTGACCGAAGCCGATAACTTCAGAGCGGCGCTGGCCTGGTAATCAACCCCACCGGAATAGACGGCACGCGGCACGTGGTCGATTTCCTTGCCCACGGTATTGGGGGCGCTGGGGTCGGGCGTGACGATCTCGGACTTCTGGCGTGAATAGGCCAGCCATACGGTAGTGCGCTTGCCGGCGCGCAGGTTCAGTTGCAGATCGACGCCACTGCGCTTGGTGCGGCCGACGTTTTCGGAGTCGCCGGTGGGGTCGTTGAGACGTCGCTTGACTTCATCGGAGGCGCGTTGCTCCCAGAGCGCCACGCGCCCATCCAGCCAGTCGGCGGGCGTGAACTTGAGACCGGTTTCCCAGCCATCATTGATGGAAGGACGCAGGTCATTGTTGTTGGACTTGTAGGCGGCCGCGCCCGCGCCGACCTGGAAGGTGCGGCCCCAGTTGGCATACAGGCTGGCTTGCTGGAAGGGGGAATACACCACGCTCAGCTTGGGTTGCTGGATGATGCCGTAGTCCTGGATGCCATAGCTCACCCCGCGCGAAGGATCGTTGAAGCGCCCCCCCACATGATCGACCCGATAGCCAGGAATGATGCGCAGGGAGGAGACCGGCTTGATCACCGCCTGCACATACGCGCCCACGGTATCGAAGACGAAATGGTGATCACGCGTCTGCACCACGCGGACCTTGTTGATGGTGCTGTAGCGTGGGCTCTGGTCTTCCTGGCGTTCCAGGTTGAAGCCGCCTTCCAGCGCCAGGTCGTTCAGGCCCGCCAGTGCCTTCCACTGGGGACGATAGGTGGCCGTGCTCAACAGACCATAGTGGGTTTCATCGATGATGCGTTCCTGCTGCGAGGTGGTGGAGGAATAGCGCAGCCAGCGCTGGTCACGCACGCGGTTCAGGTAGAGCTTGGTGGCCAACGACAATTGCGCATCGACCTCGGCATCGAAATGCAGGCTGACCTGGTCCATCTGGCGGTTGCCGCCATCGGACTGGGCATAGGCATAGGACGCAATGGGATCGCGGCGCGCATCCTGGGCGGTCAGGTAACCCGGTTCCTGGGCATAGCCGTTGGCGTGGCGGATGCTCAGACCGGTGCGGTAACGCCCGTCGTCGCTGGTGTAGAACCACTTGCCGGAAAAGGCGATGTTCTCGCCTTGCGCGTGCTGGCGATAGCCATCGGACTTTTCGTAACCGAGGAAATAGTTCTGCGACCAGTTGCCGTTCTCCACGCCCTTGACCACCTGCACCTGGCGCGTGTTGAAGCTGCCATAGGTCAGCCTGGCCTCATCGTAGTTGCCGCCCTCGCGGGTGAGGATGTTGATGTTGCCGGCGATGTTGTGCAGGCCGTAGCGCGCATCATTGGTGCCGCGCACGACTTCGATGCGTTCTATGTCCAGCGGGAACAGCGTCCCCAGGAAGGGCATTCCTCCGGCATTGTCATTGCTGGGGATGCCATCGATGAGCAGCTTGACCGCATTGACCTCGCCTTCGCCATTGAAGCCACGGAAGGATAACTTGCCCGACTCGTTGCCCTGGCGGAACTGGGTCAGCATCACGCCCGGCGATTGCGCAAACAGTTCCCAGTTGTATTGCACCTGTTGTTGCTGGATGTGATCGGCACCGATCAGGTCCACCGAGGTCAGCACATTGTTGAGTTGCAGCGGGCCGCTGCGGCGCGCATTGACTTCCACCGTGCCCAGCGAGAGCGAGGAATCCTCAGCCGCGCTGGCCGACTGGGCCAGCGCCCAGGGTGCTGCACCCAATGCCAGCAAGCCGGACAGGGCGGTAAGTTTAAAGATGGGACGAACGCGATGCAGATGCCTGGGCCTGCGGCTGGAAAGTTTGCTCATTGGTCTTGTAGTCGTAGAGGACACACGGCCTCGCCCAGCAGCATAGGCTGCTGTCCCCTGGAAACCGCATGGAAAAATCAGGAGCGGCAAGGATAAGCTGGGGTAACGACTTGGAGAATGTGGCAATTTGTCGCAGGCCTGGAGCAACGCTGCCAATAAAAAAACCGGATCGGTGCATATCGCACCGATCCGGTTCTTCTGTTTTCGCGTGCCGCTTTTAGGCCGCCAGGCTGGCGTTGTCGATGACGAAGCGATACTTGATGTCACCCTTGAGCATACGCTCGTAGGCGGTGTTGATCTCCTCGGCACGGATCAGTTCGATGTCGGCGACGATGCCGTGCTTGGCGCAGAAGTCCAGCATCTCTTGCGTCTCGGGGATGCCGCCGATCAGGGAGCCGGCCAGCGAGCGCCGCTTCAGGATGAGGTTGAAGACATTCGGCGACGGGTGCGGCGTGGCCGGCGCACCGACCAGGGTCATGGTGCCTTCTCGCTTCAACAGCGAAAGAAAAGCGTCGAGGTCGTGCGGGGCGGCGACCGTGTCGAGGATGAAGTCTAAGCTCTTGGCGTGCGCCGCCATCTCCTCGGCATTGCGCGAGACCACCACTTCATCGGCGCCCAGCGCCTTGGCAGCGGCGCGCTTGGAGTCCGAGGTGGTGAAGGCCACCACGTGCGCGCCCATGGCGTGGGCGATCTTGATACCCATATGGCCGAGGCCGCCGATGCCGACCACGCCGACCTTCTTGCCGGGACCGGCGCCCCAGTGGCGCAGCGGCGAATAGGTGGTGATGCCGGCGCACAGCAGCGGCGCGACGGCGGCCAGGTCGGTTTCCGGGTGGCGGATGGTCAGCACGTAGCGCTCATGCACCACGATCTGCTGCGAGTAGCCACCCATGGTCCAGCCGGGAGCATCATCGGTCTTGCCGTTGTAGGTGCCGACCATGTTGTCGCAATAGTTTTCCAGACCTTCTTCACAGTCGGGGCAGCTCTGGCAGCTATCGACGATACAGCCCACGCCGACCAGGTCACCGACCTTGAACTTGCTGACGTGCGCGCCCACGGCGGCTACGCGGCCGACGATCTCGTGCCCGGGCACGCAGGGATATTGGGTCCCGGCCCATTCGGAACGGACCTGGTGCAGGTCGGAGTGGCAGATGCCGCAGTAGGCGATGTCGATCTGGACGTCGTGTGCACCGGTAGCGCGGCGAGTAATGTGCAGGTGTTCGAGCGGCTTGTCGGCCGCATGGGCGCCATATGCGTGTACTTGCATGGGATCTCCTTGAGTAGGCTGGCGTTGCAATGCACAGGCCGGGGGATGGTAGGCCTGTTATGAAAATAGGACATTGTGGCGTGAAGCAACAGGGGAAGACAGACCTATTCCACTACGATTCTTGCCTAAAATTCCGGGGAGAAATGCTGCCTTTCCGTAACGAGCCCGGGCTTCATTGGGCTACCGGAGTGGGCGATTGGTTCCGCCATCGACGCAGTGGCAGAGCGACGGCTGGACAATGCAAGACAACGCAGAGCTCTTACCTCAGATATCAGAGCTCTGTGCATGAGCCGCATTCGGAGCAGGCTAAGGAGGGCGCAAGGAGAGACAAGGAGAGGTCAGCAGCGCTAGGCATCTAGCGCTGCTCTATTCAATTTTTTCAGGCTTTAGGTCTGTCAGTCGCGCACACCCAAGCGATACGCCGTGGTCTGCCGATATACCTGCCCGGGTCGCAGGATCACCGCCTCGCGCAAGGGGCTGTTGACCTGGTCTGGATAGGACTGTGCCTCCAGGCAGAAGCCATCATAGATGGCATAAGGCTGCTCGCCCCGCCCCTGCACGCCGGAGAGGAAATTGCCACTGTAGAACTGCAAGCCGATCTCGGTAGTCGAGACCCGCAGCTCGCGCCCGGAGGCCGGTTCGTAGACACTGGCCACCTCACGCAAGCTCTGCGCCACGCGGCTCTGGCCGGGAGCCGGCTCATGCTCGCTGCGCAGGCAATAGCAGTGGTCGAAACCACCGGCCAGCTTCAGTTGCGGGTCTGGCCAATCCAGGCGCGGGCCGATAGGGGCCGGCTGGCGGAAGTCGAAGGCGCTGCCGGCGACCTCGGCTCGGTCTTGTGGAATCAGCTTGGCATCGACCTGCAGATAGGCATCGGCATCGATGGCGATGATGTGGTCGCGAATGTCACCGGCGCCACCGTTGAGATTGAAGTAGGCGTGCGAGGTCAGGTTGATCGGGGTGGCGGCGTCGCTGGTGGCGGTGTAGTCGATGCGCAACTGACCGTCATCATCCAGGCGATACAGCACCGAGGCCATTACCGTGCCGGGAAACCCGGCTTGCCCGGCTGGCGAGACCAGCATCAGGCGCAAGCCTTCCGGGTCCGGCTGGACCTGCCAGCGCTGGGTATGGAAGCCCGCGCTGCCACCGTGCAGGTGGTTCTGGCCTTCGTTGCAGTCGAGCTGGTGCGCCACGCCATCGAGCTCGAAGCGCCCTGCCGCGATGCGATTGCCCCAGCGGCCAACGATGGCGCCGAAGTAGGCCGGATTGTGCTGGTACTGCTCGACGCGGTCGAAGCCCAGCAGGATATCGGCCTGGCGACCATAACGATCGGGCGCCCACCAATTGACCAGGGTGGCGCCCAGATCGCTGATGGTCACGCGCATTCCGGTGTGGTTGCGCAGGGTGTAGAGACGGATGCCGTCGGCGGCAGTGGTGTGGGAGAGGGTGAAGTGCGTCATTTTGTCGTGGTGAGGAGGGATGGCCCTGCGGTTTTCTTTTTGGGCCGCGGCGCGGGGGCGGGCGAACGCTCCAGTCCGGCGGCGAATTGTTCCTGGTACTCTCTGGGAGTGCAGCCCAGTTCGCGTTTGAAGACAGCGTGCAGGTATTGCACGGTGGTAAAGCCGCAGCTCACCGCAATCTCGGCCGCATGGCTGCCGGCCTGTTCCAACATGCGTTTGGCGGCATCGAGCTTGAAACGCAGGATTTCGTCATGGACACTGCGGCCCAGCTCGCGCCGGAAATACCACTCCAGCGAGGAGCGCGAGATGCCCACGTAGTCGGCCACCTGATCGGTCTTGATGCCTTGGCAGGCATATTGGCGAATGAAGTGCAGTGCCTGCATCACGTGCGGGTGGTTGCGCACCTCGTGGCGGCTGGAGGCCAGCACATTGATGCCCACCGGCGGCACCATGATGCGGGTATCGGGAAAGCGCGCCCCATGCAGCATCTGGTGCAACAGGTGGGCGGCGGTGCGGCCCATCTCGACGCTGCCCTGGATCACCGAACTCAATGGGATGCGCGTTAACACCCGCGCCAGCGGATCATTGTCGATGCCGATCAAGGCCACCTGCTCCGGCACCGCAATACCGGCAAACAGACAGGCCTGCAGCAACTGGCGCGCCCGCGCGTCAGTCACGGCGATGATGCCCACCGGCTTGGGCAGGCTGCGCACCCAGGCAATCTGCTGCTCCACGGCGGTATCCCAGGACTGCGCACTGGTGCCCACGCCGCGATAGATGTGGCCGGTGATACCGTCAGCCCCGGTCAGGTCGGTGAAGATGCGCTCGCGTTCCTGGGCCCAGCGGTTGCATGGCGATTCCGGCAAGCTGAACAAGGCGAAATGCTGCAGACCGGCCTCAATCAGGTGGTCGTAGGCCAGCTTGACCATCTTGTAGTTGTCGGTGGCCACATAGGGCCGGTTGGCCGGATATTGCGAGGGGTCGGCGTAGGAGCCCCCGATGGCCACCACCGGCAGTTGCACGCCTTCCAGCGCCGCCGTGGTGACCGGATCGTCGAAGTCGGCAATGATGCCGTGCCCGGCCCAGCGCTCGATGCCTTGCGGACGGCAGCGGAAGTCCTCCTCCAGGTACAGGTCCCAGGAGGCGCGGGTACTGCTGAGGTATTCGCCGATGCCGGCAATGATTTCGCGGTCGAAGATCTTGTTGCCGTTGAAGAGCAACGCAATCCGGTGCACCGTGGGTGCTTTTGCCACGCTGTGTCTCCTGTCTGGCGGCGTCGATGCTCACTTTGCTGGCGCGCCGTTTTTTATCTGGTGAACGATTGTAGCGAGCCATGCCCGCCCTGACCGATATGTGCTGTTGCAATAAAAAGAATCACTAAGCCATTTGGTCAATTTCGTAATTGTAGATTGGATTGACGCGGGGCTAGTATCCCCCTCGCACCATCATGCGGCGTGGACATATCCTGACAAGCTCGGCCCCACGCGCCCCCCGGCAGCGAATGCCCCAAAACGGGCCACCCTTTCCACCGGACCATGCCGCTTCAAAAATCATAATCAATTCAAATTTCATTCGGAGACTGGACTATGAAGGCAATCCTGAAGAAGACCGTGCTGGCGCTCATGACCGTGACCACCCTGTCCATGGTGGCTGGCAGCGCCATGGCCGACGCCAAGAACCCCAAGATCGGTTTTTCCATCGATGACCTGCGCGTGGAGCGCTGGGCGCGCGACCGCGATTTCTTCACCGCCGCTGCCGAAAAGCTGGGCGCCAAGGTCTACGTGCAATCGGCCGATGCCAGCGAGCAACGCCAGATCTCGCAGATCGAAAACCTGATCTCGCGCGGCGTGGACGTGATCGTGATCGTCCCCTTCAATGCCACGGTCCTGACCAACACCATCAAGGAAGCCAAGAAGGCCGGCATCAAGGTGCTGTCCTATGACCGCCTGATTCTGAACGCCGACGTGGACGCCTACATCTCCTTCGACAACGAGAAGGTCGGTGAAATGCAGGCCGAGGGCATCCTCAAGGTCAAGAACAAGGGCAACTTCTTCCTCTTGGGCGGCTCGCCCACCGACAACAACGCCAAGATGTTCCGCGAAGGCCAGATGAAGGCCTTGAAGCCCTACATCGACAAGGGCGACATCAAGATCGTCGGCCAGCAATGGGTCAAGGAATGGAACCCGACCGAAGCGCTGTCCATCGTCGAGAATGCGTTGACGGCCAACAACAACAAGATCGACGCCATCGTCGCCTCCAACGATGGCACCGCCGGTGGCGCCATCCAGGCCCTGGCCGCACAGAAGCTGGCCGGCAAGGTGCCGGTCTCGGGTCAGGATGCCGACCTGGCCGCGGTCAAGCGTGTGGTGGCCGGTACCCAGACCATGACCGTCTACAAGCCCTTGAAGCAGATCGCCACCGAAGCCGCCAAGCTGTCCGTGCAACTGGCCCGCAATGAGAAGCCGACCTACAACGCCCAGTATGACAACGGCTTCAAGAAGGTCGACAGCCTGCTGTTGAAACCCATCCTGCTGACCAAGGACAACGTCAAGGTGCTGGTCGATGATGGCTTCTACACCCAGGCCCAGATCGACGGTCGCTGATCCCTGCATCAAGCGTGCCGGCCCCGCCTGCGGTGGCCGGCCGCGTCGTCTGCGCCCGTGGCCATGGCTATGCGGCGGGCACAGGCTCCAGAGGCTTCTTGGAAAGAACAGGCATGTCCGAGTATCTGTTAGAAATGAAAGGCATCGTCAAGAGCTTTGGCGGTGTGCGTGCCCTGGACGGCATCGACATCAAGATCCGGCCCGGCGAATGCGTGGGCCTGTGCGGTGAAAATGGCGCGGGCAAGTCGACGCTGATGAAGATCCTCTCCGGCGTCTATCCGCATGGCACCTGGGAAGGCGAGATCCTGTGGGACGGCAAGCCGCTGCAAGCGCATTCGGTGCGCGATACCGAAGCGGCCGGCATCGTCATCATCCACCAGGAACTGATGCTGGTACCCGAGCTGTCGGTGGCCGAAAACATCTTCATGGGCCACGAGATCACCCTGCCGGGCGGTCGCATGAATTACCCCGCCATGTATCGCCGCGCCGAAGAACTGATGCGCGAACTGAACATGCCCGACATCAACGTCGCCCTGCCGGTCTCGCAATACGGCGGCGGCCACCAGCAACTGGTGGAAATCGCCAAGGCCTTGAACAAGGATGCGCGCCTGTTGATCCTGGACGAACCGTCGTCATCGCTGACCGCTTCCGAAATCGCAGTGCTGCTCAAGATCATCAAGGACTTGAAGGCGCGTGGCGTGGCCTGCGTCTACATCTCCCACAAACTCGACGAAGTGGCCGAGATCTGCGACACCATCTCGGTGATCCGCGATGGCAAGCACATCGCCACCACCCCAATGCAAGAGATGGATGTGGACAAGATCATCACCCAGATGGTCGGCCGCGAAATCACCGCCATGTACCCGGAACGCAACCACGCCATCGGCGAGGTGGTGCTGGAGGCGCGCCACATCACCTGCTACGACATCGACAATGCTCGCCGCAAGCGGGTCGATGACGTTTCCTTCAGCGTGCGCCGCGGCGAGATCCTGGGCATTGCCGGGCTGGTCGGTGCCGGCCGCACCGAACTGGTGTCGGCCATCTTCGGCGCCTATCGCGGTCGCTATGAAGGTCAAGTCCTGCTGCAAGGCCAGCCAGCCGATACCAGCTCCCCCCTGAAGTCGATCCGCCAAGGCCTGTGCATGGTGCCGGAAGACCGCAAGCACCACGGCATCGTGCCCGACCTCGATGTCGGCCAGAACATCACCCTGACGGTGTTGAACCGCTTCTCGCGCGGCAGCCGCATCGACAGCAGCGCCGAACTCAAGACCATCCAGGGCGAAATCAACCGTCTGCGCGTCAAGACCGCCAGCCCCTTCCTGCCCATCACGGGCCTGTCGGGCGGCAACCAGCAAAAGGCGGTGCTCTCCAAGATGCTGCTGGCCCAGCCCAAGGTACTGATTCTGGACGAACCCACGCGCGGCGTGGACGTGGGCGCCAAGGCCGAAATCTATCGCCTCATCTCGGAGCTGGCCAAGGCGGGCCTGGCCATCATCATGGTCTCTTCCGAACTGGCCGAGGTGCTGGGCGTGTCGGACCGCGTGCTGGTGATCGGCGAAGGCCGCTTGCGCGGCGACTTCGTCAACGACAATCTGAGCCAGGAAACCGTGCTGGCCGCAGCGATCAACCAACCCGTGCCGCAAGCGAACTCGCGCGCGGCAGCGGGTTGATCAAAAAAAACACAAGGTGAATCCGGTATGACTTCAAGCACTCTGGGCAACATGGGCAATATGGCCAATCTCAAGCAGGTGTTCCGCCGCTACAAGATCATCGCGCTGCTCATCGCCATTGCCATCATCTGGGGCTTCTTCAGCTTCATGACCGATGGCGGTTTCGTGACACCCCGTAACCTCTCCAACCTGCTGCGCCAGATGTCGGTGACCGGCATCCTCGCCTGCGGCATGGTGCTGGTCATCATCGCCGGCGAAATCGACCTCTCGGTGGGCTCGCTGCTGGGCCTGCTGGGGGGCATCGCCGCGCTGCTGGACGTGAGCTACCACCTGCCGCTGGCCTTGAACCTGGTGCTGGCGCTGGGCTTCGGCCTGGGGATGGGGCTCTTGAACGGCTACCTGACCGCCTACCTGGGCATCCCTTCCTTCATCGTCGGCCTGGGCGGAATGCTGGCCTTCCGCGGCATCCTGCTGGGCATTACCGGTGGCCTGACCATCGCCCCGGTCTCGGACAACATGGTCTACCTGGGCCAGGGTTACTTGCCGCCGCAGATCGGTGCCGCGCTGGGCATTGCCCTGTTCGTG
>NZ_BADI01000999.1:0-30047 GCF_000333555.1 Herbaspirillum sp. B65
ATCTGGTGAGTGGCCAGGGTGCCCGAGCGCAGGCCGCGTTCATGCCCGCCGCCATGCATCTGCGCTTCCAGCCGAACGCGCGGCTTGCGTCCCACGTACAAGGCGCACCGGGCGCGGATAGGCCGGAGTCACCACGCAATCCAGTCCAGCCAGGATGCGGTCGCAGTCGCCCTTCAACTGCTGCAGCCGATACTGGGCGCGGAAGGTATCGACGGCGCTGTACTGCGGGGCCTTGCGCAAGACGTCGCGAATGACCGGCAAGACTTCTTCGGGCTGTTCCTTGAGCAGGGCTTCGACGGTGCTGTAACGCTCGGCGACCCACGGTCCCTCATAGAGCAGGCGGGCGGCTTCCAGGAAGGGCGTGAAATCGATGGGCACGGCCACGCCGCCGATGGCTTCCATCTGTTCCAGTGCCTCCACGAACAGGACCGGACTTTCGGCGCAGCCGAGAAACTCCAGTTGACGCGGCACTCCGAAACGAAAGCCCCGACGCGGTGGCTGGAAGGCCGAGGCATCGTTATGCGGCAGATTGGCACGGCTGTATTCGTCACGCTCATCAGGCCGGGCACACAGTGCCAGTAGCTGGCTGGCTTCAGCCGCCGTGGCCGTGAAGAACGTGACGCAATCCAGCGTGCGACAGGCCGGCACCACCCCGGCCGTGGAGAGCAAGCCCTTGGTCGCCTTCAGCCCGACCAGGTTGTTGAGCGCCGCCGGCACGCGTCCGCTGCCGGCCGTGTCGGTCCCCAGCGCAAAGCTGCTCAGGCCCAGCGCCACCGCCAACGACGAACCGGAAGAAGAACCGCCTGAGGGATAGTCCGGGTGCACACTGTTGCGACAAGCGCCATAGGGTGAGCGCGTGCCATTGAGACCGGTGGCGAACTGGTCCAGGTTGCACTTGCCGATGGGAATGGCGCCCAGCGCGATCAAGCGCTCCACCAGCGTGGCACTCTCGCGCGGCACATAACTGAAGGCCGGGCAGGCAGCAGTAGTGGCAATGCCGGCCAGATCGATGTTGTCCTTGATGGAAAAGGGCACGCCATACAAAGGCAGGCTGTGCGGGGAACAGGCCTCCAGCGCTTGCAGATAAGGCTCGCTCTCCTGCTCGTTCAACAGGTGGATGTAGAGCCGATATTGCGCATTGAGGGCGCTGGCGCTTTCGCGCAAACGACTGACCACCTGGCGCGGCGTCAAGCGTGCTTCGCGATAGGCAGCTGTGAGCGCATCGATGCGCAAGTCAAAGGAATGGATCATGCCAGCTCCTGCCCGGTGGCTTCCATCACCAGCACGCATTGCCCCGCGCGCACCGGGCTGCCGGGCTGCACGCGCACCTCGGCGACGATGCCGGCCTCGGGTGCGGCAATATTGATTTCCATCTTCATCGACTCCAGGATCATCAACAGTTCCCCCTGTGCCACGCGCTGCCCGGGACTGACCTTGACCTGCCACAGGTTGCCGGCAATCGGCGCATCCACTGCCATCTGCCCCACTTGCAGAGGCGGCCCCTGATCACTGGCGGCGCTGGCTTCCTCGATCTCGAAGTTGGCCTGGCCACTGGCGATCCAGCGCTGGCGCTCGGCATCGAAGGCGGCTTGCTGGTGCTCGCGGAAGGCGGCGATGCCCGCGGCCTCCTGCTGCAGGAAAGCCTGGTAATCCGAGAGACTCAATTGGGTCTGTTCGATCTGCAGATCGAAGCGGCCCAAGGGAAAATCGCGACGGATGGTGAGCAACTCCTCGGCCGTGACCGGGTAGAAACGGATCTGGTCGAAGAAGCGCAGCAGCCAGGGCTTGCCACCGAAGGCCGCGACCTCGCGATAGCGGTTCCACATTTGCAGGGTGCGACCGACGAACTGGTAACCGCCCGGACCTTCCATGCCATAGACGCACAGATAGGCGCCACCGATGCCCACCGAATTTTCGGCCGTCCAGGTGCGCGCCGGGTTGTACTTGGTGGTCACCAGGCGATGGCGCGGGTCCAGCGGCGTGGCCACCGGTGCCCCCAGGTAGACGTCGCCCAGGCCCATGACCAGGTAACTGGCATCGAACACGGTCTGGCGCACGGCACCGAGATCCTTGAGATCATTGATGCGGCGGATGAATTCAAGATTGCTGGGACACCAGGGCGCATCCTTGCGCACGGTGGTCATGTATTTCTCGATGGCGAGCTGGCAAGCGGGGTCGTCCCAGGACAGGGGAAGATGCACAATACGCGACGAAACCGTCAGGTTTTGGCGAGCGCAGACCGCATCCCACAGCCCGGCCACGGTATCGAGCAGCCGCTGCAAGGGCAGCGCCTCGGGCTGGTAATGCACCTGCAGCGAACGGATGCCGGGGGTGAGGTCGATCACGCCGGGCAACGCTTGTTCTTCCAATGCGGCGATCAGGGCATGGACGCGGAAACGCAGCACCAGATCCAGTTGCGGACTGCCCACTTCCAGCAGCAGATTGGCATCCCCCGACAGGCGCGCCACCAGGCGCCGGTCGTCGTGGCCCAGGTCCAACACGATGGGCGAGGCCAGCGCCACTGGCGCCCACGCCACCGCCTGTACCTGCAACGCGCTGATTTCCTGGTGCGCGGCCAGGGCGATGCGGCGCGCGGCGGCCACATCCACCGGCACGAAGCGGACCTTGTCACCGGCCTTGAGCTGGCCGATCTGCCACAGGTCGGCTTCGATCACGGTCACCGGGCAGACGAAACCGCCCAGGCTGGGGCCGTCCGGTCCGAGAATGACCGGCATGTCGCCGGTGAAATCGACCGCACCCACGGCATAGGGATTGTCATGGATGTTGGAGGGATGCAAGCCGGCTTCGCCGCCACTGTCGCGCACCCATTCCGGCTTGGGACCGATCAGGCGCACGCCAGTACGACTGGAATTGAAGTGCACTTCCCAATCGGTGGCGAAGAAGGTATCGATATAGGCCGGCGTGAAATATTCCGGTGCGCCATGCGGCCCATAGATCACCCGCACTTTGCGTACCGGTTCCAATGCCGGATACAAGCCTGGCGGCAGCGCTTGCCCGACCTTGGTCACGGCCGCCTCGGCCAGCGGCGCCAGGTGCAGGATATCGCCGGTGGCCAGCGCCCGGCCACCATGGCCGCCGAACTGTCCCAGCGTGAAGGTACTGCGGCTGCCCAGGTAAGTCGGCACTTGGAGGCCGCCGCGCACGGCCAGATAGCTGCGCGCCCCGGCCCCGCGGATGACACCGAGCTTGAGCGTACTGCCCGCGGCAATGTGCAGGACGGTATGCATGGGCTGGCCCACGCCGTCGATCTGCACCACGATGTCGGCACCGGTCACGGCCACCACCGCAGCGGTGTTGAAGCGCAGCGTCGGGCCGCTCATGGTCACTTCCAGTCCCGCCGCGTCGCTCGCGTTGCCCAGCAGGCGATTGCCCAGCCGCAGCGCGCGCTCATCCATCGGGCCCGAAGGCGGTACTCCCACCGCCCAGTAGCCGATGCGGCCAGGATGGTCCTGCACCGTGGTTTGGGTGCCGGGCGCGAGCACCTCCACCGTGTCGGCATGATAGGTCAGTTGCTCCAGGCAGCGCGTCCATGGCTGGCCGCTGGCGAAAGGCACATCGGCCAGGATCTGGCGCAGGTAGTGCTGGTTGGTTTCCACCCCGTAGAGCTGCGTCGCCTCCAGCGCGGCATCGAGCGCCAAGCGGGCGGCTTCGCGGGTGGGTTGCCAGCTGATCAGCTTGGCGATCATGGGGTCGAAGTAAGGCGGGATCTCGCAACCGGCTTCGACCCAGGTATCGATGCGCAAGGCCCGCCCATCGGCGGGTGGAAAGGCTACTGCCGTCAACAGTCCCGGGCAGGGCTGGAACTGACGGCCCGGATCTTCCGCGTACAGGCGCGCCTGGATCGCATGGCCGCTGGGTTGCAGGGTGGCGGCCAGTTGCGCCAGCGGTGGCAGTTCGCCGGCCGCCAGTTCGATCATCCAGCGCACCAGGTCCACGCCCCAGACCTGCTCGGTCACGCCATGTTCCACTTGCAGACGGGTGTTGACCTCCAGGAAGTAGAACTGTCCGGCCTGGCTGTCGTAGACGAATTCCACCGTGCCGGCGCTACGATAATTCACCGCCCGCGCCAGCTTGATGGCCGCTGCGCACAAGGCATCGGCCATGCCTGCGGGCAGATTGGGAGCGGGCGTTTCTTCCAGTACCTTCTGGTTGCGCCGCTGCACCGAGCAGTCGCGTACCCCCAGGGCGATCACCTCGCCCTGGCCATCACCGAAGACTTGCACTTCCAGATGACGCGCGCGTTCGATATATTTTTCGATGAACACGCCAGCATCGCTGAAATTGTTCTGCCCCAGTCGGCGCACTGACTCGAAGGCATCGGCCAGTTCTTCATCGCTGCGACAGACGCGCATACCGATGCCGCCGCCACCCGCCGTGCTCTTCAACATCACCGGATAAGCGACCTGGGCGGCAGCGGCCAGCGCTTCTTGCAGATTCTCCAGCAAGCCCGTTCCTTCCAGCATTGGCACGCCCTGCTCGCGCGCCAGGGCGCGGGCCGTGTGCTTCAGGCCGAACAGGCGCAACTGCGCGGGCGTGGGGCCGACGAAGGCAATCCCGGCTGCTTCGCAGGCTTCGGCAAAGGCGGCATTTTCGGACAGGAAGCCATAGCCGGGATGGATGGCCTGGGCGCCACTGTCGCGGGCGGCGGCCAAGATCTTGTCTACCGCCAGGTAGGTCTGGGCGGCCGCGCCTTCCCCCAGCGAGATGGCACGGTCTGCCTGCAACACGTGCAGGCTGCCGAGGTCGGCTTCGGAATAGACACACACGCCGGTCACCTCCAGCGTGCGCAAGGTGCGCAGGATGCGGCAGGCGATGGCGCCACGATTGGCAATGAGCAGATGGTCAAACATTGAGTTGGCCTTGAAATCCGGGTCGTCCCGTGATTCGGAAAACCGGCTCGCGGTCGTCCGCGAGGGTTGCAGCGCAAAGCAGGGAGCTAGCGGGCAGGATCAGTCCCACACCAGCACTTCAGCAGCGGTCGGGTTCCAGCCGTTGCAGGGGTTGTTCAATTGCGGACAGTTAGAGATCAGCACGATCAAGTCCTGCTCGGCGCGCAGTTCCACGTACTTGCCCGGCGCCGAAATGCCATCCTCGAAGGTCAAGCCGCCCTCGGGCGTGACCGGCACGTTCATGAAGAAATTGATGTTGGCGCCGATGTCGCGCTTGGTGAGCCGGCCATCATGCAGGCAGGCGCACAGGAAGTTGTCGCGGCAGCTATGCATATAACGCTTCTCCAGCGCATAGCGCACCGTATTGCTCTCCTGCGCGCAGGCCCCGCCCAGGGTGTCATGGCGACCGCAGGTATCGGCCACGATGGTAGCCAGCGCACGCCCCAGATTGGAATAGAGCACGCTGCCCGCCCCCAGGTAGGCGCGGTTCTGGCGTCGCAGGGTGCGTTGCGGGTCGTAGCGCTCGCGCGGATTGGCGGCGCTGTAGAACAGGGTGTCGATGGCCTGGTTGCCTTCCAGGTCCAGCAGGCGCACGGTCTGGCCGGCCTTGAGATTGAACAGGTAAGGCTCGCCGGCCGGGATCACGTGACGCAACACGGCATCTGCAGGTGCGCGCTGGCTTTCGATGATGTGCATGGGATAGTCCTGATGTCAGAGATAGAAGCGTTCGGTGTTGTGGAAGGCGCGCTCGTTTTCGGGACGCGAATGGCGGCAGGCATGGGTACTGTCGTCGCTGTGCGTGTGCAACCACTCCAGCCTGACCGGGCGCGGTGCGTAGTGCGGGTGCGGATCCATGGGATGCTGCAGGGCGGTCAGGATGATGAGGGTTTCCATCGGGGCGGCCAGCTCGATGTAGTCACCAGCCTTGGCGTTGCCGGGCACGAAGTGGAACACGCCTTGCTCATCCACGGCCACGCGCGAGAACAGGTTCACCACCATCAGCAGGTCTTGCAGGTCGAGGTTCCACTTGCCCATTTCCACCAGCAGGTTGTCCACGCCATTGCGATAGAAGCCATTGCGCAATTCCTGGTAGCGGCCCTGGCCATATTTCTCTTGCACTTCCTCGGCATTGAGCACGCCGCCGAAGCTGTCATGCCAGCCGCAGGTATCTTCGGTGATGGCCGCCAGCACCCGTCCCATGTCGGAGTACAGGCAATGCCCGGCTTGCAGACGCGCGGTGTGCTGGCCCTTCAGGGTATCGGGCAGGTTCAGGCGTTCGCTGGGCTGCTGGGCATTCAACATCATCATGCTGACGTTGGCCCCGCCTTCGATGTCGGTGATGCGCAGCGATTGGCCGCGCTTGAGGATGAAGGACGTATGGCCGCCGCCGGGCAACAGTTCTTCGTAGAGTCTGGCCTGAAGGGCCAAGGCTTGCTTGCTCATGTCAGCTTTCCTTTGCAGTGATGAGGGAGGCCAGCTTGCCGGCCTGTTCGCGGGCGCGTGCCTCGTTGAGGGCGATGTCATAGGTGATGTGGGCGCCATAGGCCTGCGGGTATTGCGGATCGACGCGCACCTTGTCGAACACCAGCAGGCGGGTGCCCAGGGTGAATCCTTCGGAGAGGTCATGCGTGACCATGAAGACGGTCAGGCCGCTGTCTTGCCACAGGTCCAGCAGCAGGGTATGCATCTCCTTGCGAATGCCGGGGTCGAGCGCACCGAAGGGTTCGTCCAAGAGCAACACGCGCGGGCGCACAATGAGCGCCTGGGCAATCGCCAGCCGCTGCTGCATTCCGCCCGAGAGGCTGCTGGGATACAGGTTCAGTGCATGCCCCAGCCCTACGCGATGCAGCAGTTGTGCCGCCTGCTCGCGCGCGCGACGCTTGGAACCACCGAACAGGCGCCCCAGCAGCGGAGCTTGCGGCAGCTCCAGGCCGATGGCCACGTTATCCAGCACATTCAGGTGAGGGAACACCGAATAGCGCTGGAACACCACGCCGCGCGTGGCATCCGGCTCGGCCGGAAAAGGCTGGCCCTGCAGCAGCAACTGTCCCTTGCTGGGCCGTTCCTGCCCCAGCAGCAGACGCAGAAAAGTGGACTTGCCACAACCGGAAGCGCCCACCAGGGTGCAGAACTGCCCTTCTTCCACGCGCAGGTTCAGACGCTCCAGCACCACGTTCTGGTCATACTGTTGCCAGACGTTGCGGATATCGATGTAGCTCATGCGCGACCTCCTTCGGCCCAGGGGAAGAAGCGCCGGTGCACGGCGCGCAGCAGCCAGTCCATCAACCAGGCCAGCAGCGTGATCCAGACCACGTAAGGCAGGATCACGTCCATGGCCAGGTAGCGGCGCACCAGGAAGATGCGATAGCCGAGACCCGCCGTGGCCGAGATCGCTTCTGCGGAAATCAGGAACAACCAGGCAGCGCCCAGCGACAACCGCAACGAGACCAGCAGGCGCGCCAGCATCTGCGGCAGCGCCACCCGCAATACCAGGGTCCAGCTATTGGCGCCCAGGGTCTGCGCCTTGATCAGCAGTTCGGCGGGAATGGCGCGGCCGGTATGTTCCAGGTCGCGCGCCAGCAAGGGGGTCACGCCGATGACGATGAGCATCACCTTGGATAATTCATCCAACCCCAGCACGATGAACAGAATCGGCAGGATGGCCAGCGGCGGCACCATCGAGATCACCGTCAAGAGTGGCGAGAAACCGGCGCGCAGCACCGGAAAGATGCCATTGGCGATGCCCAGCACCAGCCCGGCCAACGCGGCGATGCCCAGGCCCAGCAACACCCGCTGCAGGCTGGCCAGGGTGTCGGCCCAGAGCAGGTAGTCGCCGCTACGCGGGTCTTCCATGAAGGCCATGTGACGGATCGCATCGACCATCTGCGCGAGGCTGGGCAGCAGCTTGTCGTTGGGATTGTCGGCCAGGCGCGTGGCCGAGCCCACGGCATAGAGCAGTATCAGGATAAGGAAGGGCAACAAGGTCAGCAGCCATTGCCCGGAGCGGCCCGGATGACGGTTCAGGAAACGCATGGTGCGCCTCCCTGAACGAGGGACGGACCCAGCGGCAACGCTGGGCGGTGGGACCTGGGGATGCAAGCAGCGATCACGTGAGACTCCGGTCGGGGTTGAACAAAAGCAGGAGCAGCGCGGCACCTTGAGTGCAACTCTCTCCCGGGCTTTTGTCCCGCCGTGTAACCTCGACCGAGGTCGCCGGCTCTCGGACCAGTCATCTGCCTGCGGCAGACCGGAACCCTAGCCAGCTATTTGAACTTCTCCGTGCAGCCGTTTTGATGAATCAGATCATCGATGCGGACTGCTCTGCGTGTAAGACGATTTCAGCAAATTCCATACCATCATCGACTGCGCCGCAGCCAATGCAGGGCCTGCGTCAAGGCCAGCATCAAGGCCTCGATGAGCAGCAGCGAAGTGCGCATCCGTCCGCACAGCGGTAATGCTTGTGCGGCATCGGCAGAAAAAGCGATAGAAAAAATGGCGGCGTCGGTTGATCGGGTCATGGGCATGGTCTTCTCCTGCGAGCATGGCCTGGCCGTCCAGGATGGTTGTCGAAGACTGCGCTACTGTCCGTGCTCCGACCCAAGTCGTCTTGGCTCGCCCTATGCGAGAACGACGATCTTGTATGCAAGTTCCGGGCCAAGCGCTCTCGCCCCCTCCATGCCGCGCAAACCCGCGCCACCGCTGGGTGTGAGTACCAACACCAGCAATACCCAGGCAAGCCAGGCGCAAGTGTGGTGCAGCGTGGCACCGATTTGGCGCGTGCGCACTGCGCCATCGCTGCTCATGCACACCGGGATGTATGAGCGTCTGATGCGCTGGCGATGATTCGCTATTAATAGCGAAAAGCGTCTCCACGGTGTCGGTGAGGATTGGCACGAACCTTGCTGAAAAGCGAGTGGGAGCCGGTGATACCGGTCTTGTGTAAGCACAATTTGCAATGGACAGCTAGGGTTCCGGTTCGCTGTTGCGGATGTCTGGTCCGAGAGCAGTCGACCTCGCAAGGGGTTACACGGCGGGAGAAAAGCCCGGGAGATGACGCGTTCGCAACGACCGCGCCGCTCCCGGGCTTTTTCCCTAATAAACCCTTCGAGGACCATCCGCCGTGTACAACATTTCTCGCATCCTTGGTGGCGCCGCCATCGCCCTGGCCGCCTTCGCAGGCGCGCTCTCATCCGCACACGCTGCCCCGCGCACCGACTTCAAGGTCTGTACTTCCATCTATGCCGGCTGGATGCCGTGGGGCGAAGCCCAGGCACAAGGCATCCTGGCCAAGTGGGGCAAGAAGTACGGCATCACCATCAGCGCCGTGCAATTGAACGACTACGTCGAATCGATCAACCAGTACACCGCCGGCAAGTTCGACGGCTGCACCATGACCAACATGGATGCGCTGACCATTCCCGCGGCCGGTGGCGTGGACTCCACCGCCCTGATCGTGGGCGACTATTCCAACGGCAACGATGGCATCGTGCTCAAGGGGAAGAACAAGAAGCTGGCCGACATCAAGGGGCAGTCGGTGCAACTGGTGGAGTTCTCGGTGTCGCACTACCTGCTGGCGCGCGCACTGGAATCGGTCGGCCTGCGCGAGCGTGACGTCAAGGTGGTCAACACCAGCGACGCCGACATCACCGCCGCCTTTGCCACCCCGGCCGTGACCAGCACCGTGACCTGGAACCCCATGCTGTCATCGATTGCCGCGGCCCCCGATGTCTCGCTGGTCTACACCTCCAAGCAACTGCCCGGCGAGATCATGGACCTGATGGTGGTCAACACCAAGACCCTGCAGGACAATCCTGCCTTCGGCAAGGCGCTCACCGGTGCCTGGTACGAGATGATGTCCATCATGACCGCCAAGGATGAGCGCGCCACACGGGCATTGACCGCCATGGGCAAGGCCTCCGGCACCGACCTGGCCGGCTTCCAGTCGCAACTGGCGGCCACCGCCATGTTCTACCAGCCCAAGGCCGCGCTGGAGTTCGCCACCAAGAAGGACTTGCCTACCATCATGGGCCGCGTCGCCAAGTTCAGCTTCGACCACGGCATTCTCGGCCCCAACGTCAAGAGTGCCGATGGCATCGGTATCGCCTTCGATGGCAATGTGATCGTGGGCGACAAGAAGAACGTCAAGCTGCGCTTTGATCCGAGCTACATGAAGATGGCCGCCGATGGAAAACTCTGATTTCCTCGTCACCCGACACGACCAACACTAACAGCTCAGATATCAGAAGTCTTATTTTTTGCGGGTCCGGCAGCGGACCCGCAGGGCCTCTGTCTGCCCACCGCTTTATTTGCCCCACCCTGCTGACCTCAACAATCACCAACACGGAGAGAACCTTGACTACTCACATCCCCGCCCGCGCGCGCACTACCCTGGCGGCCTGCGCCGTTTCGCTCACCGCCCTGCTGGCCGGCGCCCCGGGCCTGGCCCTGGCCGACGATGCCGCCCCCGGCGCGACACCGGCCGGCCCCTGGACCATTACCAAGCACATCGACCTGGCCTCGCGCTATGTACTGCGTGGCGCCACCACCACCTATGGCAATGGCCAGCCGCTGGGCAATGCCGGCGCCGATGCGCCCGAGTCCGACCAGCCGGCGCTGCAGTGGGGCATCGACTTCGTGCACAGCAGCGGCTGGAGCTTCGGCTATTGGGCCTCCACCATCAATTATTCCTACAAGCAGCTGGGCCGTTCCTACAGCGACCGCAGCATCACCGAATTCCAGAAACCGCGTTCGGTGGAAAACGATCTCTACTTCGCCTATGCCGGCAACATCAGCGGCGACCTGGGATATACCCTGGGCATGACCGGCTACTACTATGCCAACGGCAGTCACGCCAATGCACTGGAAACCAAGGCCGGCCTGACCTGGGGCGCCTTCTCGCTCAATGCGCAGACGCTGTTGAACGACGTCATCTGGGGCAACAAGGGCGACACCTACTGGACCCTGGTCTACACCAAGCCCCTGCCGTATGACCTCACCTTCACCGGTACCCTGGGCGCCTATACCTATAGCCGCGAAGGCAAGTACCTGGGCACGCGCGATACTGCCACCGGCACTGCCTGCGGCGCCGGCCAGGCCTTCGTGGTCAACGGCTGCTTCGCCGGCAACGGCCCCAGCAGCGGCGCCTTGCGTCACTTGACGCTGGGTCTGTCGGCCCCCTTCCCCAACTCCTCCATCACCTGGTCGCTGCAAGCCATCCTGGGCGGTTACAACCGCTTCGATGTCAAGCAGGGCAACCAGCTGGTGGGCATGTTGAGCTGGGGCTTCTGAGCCGACCAGCAAGCATCGGGAGCCAGCCTCCCCGACTCCCAGCGGCCCGGTACGTGCACGGTACCGGGCCGCTGTGGTCTTCTCCCGGACAGCGCCGAACCGCCATGTGCGCGTTAGCCACCCTGGCTCCGGCGCAATTCATCGCGCAGATCCGCGGCGAATGTCTCCGCCAGCGCCAGTCGTTTACCCGGATAGGGGAAGATGATGGCGCAGCGGGTATCCAGTTCTTCCACCACCGGCCGAATCACCACACCGGAACCGGCAAAAGGTTCTGCAGTGATGCGCGAGACCAGGGTGATGCCGGCCCCCTCTGCCACCAGCGCACAGGCCACCAGCGAATTGGGCGTTTCCATAGCGACCTGCACCGACACCCTGAGCTTGGAGAGCACATCATCAATCTGGTAGCGCATATAGCTATGCTGTGACAGCAGGATCATGCGCTCGCCGTCGAGCTCCTTGAGCGATACCCGTTTGCGGCGCGCCAAACGATGCCCGACCGGCAGCACCAACGCACGCTCCAAGGGCTCGAGCGGTTCAATCGAAATCGATGGCTGCGACAGCGGCAGCTCGACGATGCCGATATCGAACTGCTTGGTGGCGACCATCTCGGCAATCTGGCGTGAAGGCAGCGTCTGCACGAAAACCGAGACTTGCGGACGAGCGGCAGCAAAGCGCGCCACAGTACGCGGCACCAGGCTTTGCGAAAGCGCCGGCAATGTCGCAATGCGCAATGCACCGGCCCGCTGGTGGCCGATATCGTGGGCTACCTGAGCGATACGGTCGAGGTTGCCATAGATCGGTTCGAGCTCGGCATACAGCGCCTGCGCCTCGGGCGTGGCCACCAGCTTGCGGCCACGACGCTCGAACAGGTCGTAACCGATACGGATCTCCAGATGCGCGATGGCCCGGCTCACAGCCGGCTGTGTCACGCTCATCATCTGTGCCGCACCGACTACGGTACCGGTACGCATGACCGAATAGAAGGCCTCGATCTGCCGCAAATTCACACTATTTCTCATATAACCAACTCGCTATCGAATGCTCTTGATAATGCATCTGGCAGGTGCAGTATCGCATCTTTATGGTGCCATTTATCTCTAAAAATCCCTGATTTGCAGCGCAACAATGCATATAACAAATAGGCATAAGTAACCCTCTAAATTTTAATATTTGGGCCGATAGGGAATGCCTAAACTAGCTAAACCATACAGCCGGCGCGGTGATTCCCTACTCTCGAGTGACGGGTTTCTCCTTGCCCTGTTTCTCTTCGCGGTCCCTATTCGGAGGAATACATGATGCGTACTACCCTTGTCGGTGTCACGATGGCGGCAGCCTTGCTTGCAACAACAACTGTCCAGGCTGCACCTACGCTGTATGTCGGTGGCTATGGTGGTTCTACCGAGCAGGCTTTCAAGGAAAAGATCATTCCATCCTTCGAGGCTGCCACCGGCAGCAAGGTAGTCTATGTCTCGGGCAACTCCACCGACCTGCTGGCCAAGCTGCAAGCGCAGAAGGGGCATCAGGAAATGTCGCTGGCCATGATTGACGATGGTCCGATGTACCAGGCCGTGGGCCAGGGCCTGTGTGCCAACCTCGAAGAGGGCAACGGCTCGCGCGAAGCCTATCCCAACGCCCGCATGATCGGCGGCAAGTCCATCGGCATCGGCTTCATCGCCACCGGCCTGGTGTACAACAAGGAGATCTTCGCCAAGAACGGCTGGAAGGCGCCCACCTCCTGGCAGGACCTGAGCGATCCCAAATACCGGCAGAAGCTGGTGATCCCGCCCATCACCAATGGCTATGGCTTGCTCACGCTGGTGATGATGGCCCGTCTCAACGGCGGCAACGAAGAAAAGATCGCTCCCGGCTTCGACGTAATGATCAAGAAGGTAGCGCCCAACGTGCTGGCCTGGGAGCCCTCGCCCGGCAAACTGGCGGAGATGCTGCAGACTGGCGAAGCGGCGCTGGCGGTCTGGGGCAATGGCCGCGTGCAGGCTGTGATCGATCAGGGCGCACCCGTGGAATTCGTCTATCCCAAGGAAGGCGCGGTGGCATTGATGTCGGCAGCCTGCGTGGTAGAAGGCGCACCGCAATCCAAGCTGGCGCAGCAGTTCTTGCAATACATCCTGTCGGCGGACGTGCAGGCCATCCTGGCCAACGCACAAGGCTGGGGGCCCGTCAACAAGACCACCAAGCTGACACCGGAAATCATGAAGCGAGTCGTGTTCGGCCCTGACAAGGTGAGTCAGATGATCGCCCCCAACTACAGTGTGATCAACGCCCAGCGGGCCGAATGGACCAACCGCTGGAACCGTGCCGTGGAACGCTGAACCGTAGCATCCGACAACAGACCAGGGGATGCTTCCATGAGTTTTCTTCAATTGAACGGCCTGTCCAGGCGCTATGGCGAGGTACTCGCGGTCCGACAATGTGACCTGTCGGTGGACAAGGGTGAATTCGTCAGCCTGTTGGGTCCCTCGGGGTGCGGCAAGACCACCACCCTACAGATGATCGCCGGCTTCGTCCAACCCAGCAGCGGGCGCATCCTGCTCGATGGCCACGACATCACCGAGATCAAGCCCAGCCGACGCGGACTGGGCATCGTGTTCCAGAACTATGCATTATTCCCGCATATGACGGTGCAACAGAACGTTGCGTTCGGCATGGAAATGCAAGGGCTGCCGGCAAGCGAGCGTGCACGCCGCGTCAAGGACACCCTGGAACTGGTGCAACTGGGGGCGATGGCGCAACGCTATCCCAGAGAGCTCTCCGGCGGTCAACGCCAGCGCGTGGCGCTGGCGCGGGCGCTGGCTATCCGACCACCGGTGCTGCTGCTGGACGAACCGATGGGTGCGCTCGATGCCAAGCTGCGTGAGGAAATGCAGATCGAACTGCGCGCCCTGCAACATCGGGTCGGCGTGACCACCATCATGGTCACGCATGACCAGGCTGAAGCGATGACCCTGTCCGATCGCGTAGTGCTGATGAACAAAGGCGGTATTGAACAGATCGGCCGTCCCTACGATATGTACGAGCAACCCAACGGGCGCTTTTGCTCGACCTTCCTGGGCAAGGCCAACGTCTTCTCAGCCACCCGTACGCAGGGCAGCCACAGCATTGAGCTCCAGGGCCACCACCTGCCCACGCACGACGCCAGCGCCACTGGCGAGATCGACTACATCGTCCGTCCCGAGAAGCTGGAATTCACCACGCCCGAAACCGCACTGCTGCAGGGCCGTGTGCAGGCGCGGGTGTTCCTCGGCAATCACTGGCTCTACCAGGTGCAGACCGCGCTGGGTCTGGTGCAGATCAGTCAGGCCAACAAGGGTGCGCCCAGTTGCGCCGAGGGCGAACCAGTGGGCCTGCGCTGGGCGCCGGAACATGCGCACCTGGTACCCCGCGGGGAGGCGCCACATGCATGACCGTGCAAGCGCCCTGCCCTACTGGATGGGTACACCGGCCGCCCTGGTCACGCTGGCCTGGGTGGTGTTGCCGCTGGTGGTGACGCTGTCGTTGAGCCTGTTTCCCTTCATCCCTGGCGGGGGTGTAGGCGAACACCTCACCCTGAGCCACTACCTGGACATCGCCAGCGATGAATACTTCCAGACGATCTTCCTGCGCACCTTCGGCCTGGCACTGGTGGTCACGCTGGTGTGCATCGCCATCGGCGTGCCGGAGGCCTATGTACTATCGCGCCTGTCCTCAAGATGGCGCGCCGTCTCACTGGTGATCGTACTGGGGCCGTTGCTGATCTCGGTGGTGGTACGCACCCTGGGCTGGGCCATCCTGCTGGGCAATGAGGGCGTGATCAACAAGATGCTATTGGCCGCCGGCCTGATCGATAGCCCGGTCAAGATGATGTTTACCTTTACCGGCGTAGTCATTGCGCTGGTGCATGTGCTGGTACCGATGATGGTGCTGGCAGTCTGGGCCTCGCTGCAAAAACTCGATCCGGCCGCCGAACAGGCCGCCGAATCGCTGGGGGCGGGATGGGGCACCATCATGCTGCGCATTGTCTTTCCGCAAGTCATCCCGGGCGTGCTCTCGGGCAGCCTGATCGTGTTCTCACTGGCCGCCAGTGCCTTTGCCACACCGGCCATCATCGGCGGGCGAAGACTCAAGGTCGTGCCCACCACCATCTATGACGAATTCCTGGGCAATCTCAACTGGCCACTGGGTGCTGCGCTCTCTGTGGTGTTGCTGGTGATCGTGCTGGCCGTATCGCTGGGCGTCAATCACCTCATCGAGCGCCGCTACAAACAGGTGTTCCAATGAAAAGCCGCGTTCCTCTGCCCCTGATGCTGCTGCACCTGGCCTTCGCGGCCTTCATGCTGGCGCCGCTGGTGATGGTGGTGCTGGTCTCCTTCACCGACAAGGGTTACATCTCCATGCCTTTCGACGCTGCCTCGCTGCGCTGGTATGGCGCCATCCTCGGCGACGACAGTTTCATGGCGGCCTTCTACCGCAGTCTGTGGCTCGGCGTGGCAGCCGCCACCCTGGCCACGATGCTGGCGGTGCCGGCCGGCATGGCCATCGCCTGGTATCGCTTTCCCGGCCGGGAAGCCTTGCTGGGGCTGCTGCTGTCGCCGCTCATGGTGCCCAACATCGTACTGGGAATCGCACTGCTGCGCTTTCTGACCCTGCTGGGCTCGCCTGGCACGATGTGGGGATTGACGGCGGCCCATACGGTGATCGTGCTGCCTTACGTGCTGCGACTGGTAGTGGCCGCCGCCACTGGGTTCGATCGCACCATCGCACAGGCGGCGCAGTCGCTGGGCGCCTCGGCCTGGACGGTGTTTCGGCGCGTGGAACTGCCACTGATCATTCCCGGCGTGGCGGGAGGCTGGATCATCGCCTTCATCAACAGCTTCGATGAATTGACCATGTCCATCTTCGTGGCCTCGGCTGGCACCGAAACCCTGCCGGTGAAGATGTACAACCACATCGCCAACACCATCGATCCATTGCTGGCCTCGGTCTCCACCGTACTGATCATACTGACCCTGGTACTCATGGTGCTGCTGGAACGCTTCTACGGACTGGACCGGATTCTTTCTGGAAAGACTTCATGATTTCATCAGATATCGATACGCTGGTCATCGGCGGCGGTGTAGTGGGTATGTCCATCGCCCTATGCCTGAGCAGGCAGGTGAGAAGTACTGGTGCTCGATGAAGGGGACGACGCCTTTCGCGCCGCACGCGGTAACTTCGGCCTGGTATGGGTACAGGGCAAGGGCGAGGAACGCCCCGACTATGCACGCTGGAGCATGGCCTCGGTACTGCGCTGGTCTGACCTCGCACAGGAGTGNATCGCCTCCAATGGGATGNACCTGGAACTATCGCAGATCGGCGGACTGCATTCTTTCCTGGACCCGGAAGAGTTGCGCGCCTACGTACGCAAGCTGGAACACTGCGCCCAAGCCGTCGGCGACTATCCCTTCGAGGTGCTTGATCCGGTGGCGCTGAAGGAACTCTCTCCTCACATCGGGCCGGAGGTGGTCGGTGCAGTCTATGGACCGCGTGATGGTCACGTCAGTCCGCTGCGTCTGCTGCGCTCACTGGTACAAAGCTTCCATGCCCAGGGCGGCGTGCTGCGCAATGGCGTGCGCTGCGAGCAGATCGTCCATCGCGCCGGCCAGTTCCATGTTCATGCCGGGGGTCAGGAGTATGTGGCTGGCAAGCTGGTGCTGGCGGCCGGACTGGGCAACCGCAACCTGGGGCCGCTGGTGGGGCTACAGGCACCGGTGGCACCCAATCGCGGGCAGGTGCTGGTGACCGAACGGATGCAGCCATTTCTGCGCCATCCTTCGGGCCACGTGCGCCAGACCGGCGAGGGCGTGGTGCAGATCGGCGACTCCAAGGAAGACGTGGGTCTGGACGACCGCACTTCCATCGATCAGCTGGCCCACATTGCCCATCGCGCACGCAAGTATTTCCCGCTGCTGGAGCAGGCCAACGTAGTACGCACCTGGGGCGCGCTGCGGGTAATGACACCAGACGGCTTTCCCATCTACGAACAGTCGCGCCAATGTCCAGGCGCCTTCCTGGTGACCTGCCACAGCGGCATCACGCTGGCCGCCATGCACGCGGGCCCGCTGGCGGACTGGATCAGAGGTGCGGCCGAGCCGGCAGCCATTTCCACCTTCAAAGCGGAGCGATTCCATGTTTAAGACCATGCTCAGGGCAACCGAAGACCGCCGCCCCGACATCTCCATCCAGGTCGATGGTCACACCATTCACGCCAGGGAGGGAGAAACCCTGGCCACTGCACTGCTCAAGGCGGGCGTGACACCATTGCGGCACACGCCGGTCTCCGGCAGCCCGCGCGCGCCCTTCTGCTTGATGGGCGTGTGCTTCGAGTGCCTTGTCGAAGTCGATGGCCGGCAGAACGTGCAATCCTGCATGGTGCAGGTACGGGCCGGCATGGAAGTGCGTCTGAGCAACGGTGCGCGCCGCGTAGGAGAACCTGCATGATGGCCCCGACCCACGATCTGATCATCATCGGCGCCGGGCCCGCCGGCATGGCGGCCGCCTGCACAGCCGCCGCGCTGGGCCTGAAGACACTGCTGCTGGAGGAGCAGCCGCACCCGGGCGGCCAGATCTATCGCAATATCACGCAAGTGCCTCCGCAGGTGGCGGCCGTGCTGGGTCCAGATTACCTGCACGGGCGCGCACTGGCCGAGCGCATGCAACAGTCGGGTGTGGACTATCGCAGCGGGGCCATGGTCTGGGAAATCACCCAGGATCTGATCGTCACGGTGCAGCAGGACGACCGCTCCTACCGCGTGCGCGCGCCGCAGATCATTGCCGCCACTGGCGCCATGGAGCGACCGTCCCCTCTGCCCGGCTGGACCTTGCCCGGCGTACTCAATGCCGGGGCAGCGCAGATTGCGATGAAGACCTCGGCGTCGGTGCCACAAGGGCCAGTCGCACTGGTCGGCGCGGGCCCCTTGCTGTTGCTGGTGGCCTGCCAGTTGCTGGAAGCGGGCGCCGAGGTGGCGGCGGTGGTACAAACCGCCCCGCGTGAGAACCTGACTGAGGCGATGCGCCATCTGCCATCGGCGTTGGGAGCGCCGCAGTATCTGCTCAAGGGCATCAAGATGCTATGGCGTCTGCATCGTGCCGGCATCCCCATGTATCACGGTAGCAGCGAGGTTCGTCTAGAAGGCAGCGAACGTGTGCAACAACTGCATTTCCGCGCTGCCGGCCAGACCCATACGCTGGCAGCCAACGTCGTGCTGCTGCACCACGGAGTAGTGCCCAACACGCAACTGAGCCGGCAGTTGCGGGTAGATCATCGCTGGGATGCATTGAATCAATACTGGCATCCGGTCGTCGATGAAGGTGGCCAGACCTCGCTGGCAGGATTTCGTATCGCTGGAGACGGTGCAGGTATCGCCGGAGCACGGGCGGCCGAGCCGGCGGGCATTCTGGCCGCGGCCCACGCCGCACGGGCGCTGGGCAAGCTCGATGCCACCGCCTTCAACGCGCTGGCTGGCCCTGCGCAAGTCGAACACGCAAGGCAACTGAAGATCCGGCCCTTCCTCAATACCCTGTATCGCCCTCCGCAATGGCTGGCCAATCCCGGCGACGAGACCATCGTCTGCCGCTGCGAAGAAGTCAGCGCCGGCAAGATCCGCGAGATGGCCCGCCTGGGGTGCCAGGGACCGAACCAGACCAAGTTCTTCAGCCGCTGCGGCATGGGGCCCTGCCAGGGACGCATGTGCGGCCTGAGCGTGACACAGATCCTCAGTACCGAACTGGGAAAGACGCCCGAGCAGGTGGGTGCCTATCACATCCGCACACCCCTCAAACCCATCCCGCTGGGATCGCTGGCGGCGTTGGCCGAAACCGAACCCCTTGCCGCCGAATGAATGCGCAGGCAAGCGCAACGACACGATTTTTTGACAGGAGAATATCTTGAGCACCCATCAAAACAGCATCGAAAGACAGCACACCAATGCGCGCATGAGCAAGATCGTGAAATATGGCGGTCTGGTCTACCTGTGCGGACAGACCGCCAATGGCAGTGCCAGTGCCGAAGCCGACATCACCGCCCAGACCCATGAAGTGCTGTCCCGCATCGACGCCTTGCTAGCCGAGGCCGGATCGCAGCGTGACAGGATTCTATCGACCACCATCTACCTGCGCGACATCGCCGACTTCGGTGCCATGAATGCAGTCTGGGACGCGTGGGTTCCCGCCGGAACCGCTCCGGCCCGCACCACCCTGGAAGCCAGGCTGGGGGCGTCCAGCCTGTTGGTGGAAATGACCGTCGTGGCCGCGCAATAAGCCTTCGCGGGACTCAGGCAGATAAGGCGATGGACTGGAACGTTCAATCTTGACTTCTCAGTGACCGGTCATCGTCTGAAGCGCCCTGCAAGCGAGCCGCGTCAGACATTTCCGACAGCAAAAGCGCAGGATGGCTGATCGCCACTGCCTGTGCCAAGGCACATCATGGCTGGGCCGTGAGCAAGGCATGAACTTGCTCACGCTCTGGATTTCCCTCAAGGAAACGCGCCATGAAAAAAATAAGCATCTCCGCCAATCGCCGCCGTTTCCTGCGCGGCGCCCTCACGGCCGCACCGGCCGCTGCCCTGGCAGTGAGCACGGGCAGTCTCACGGCCAGTGCCCAAAGCCCATCCGCGCAGTCCAATGCCAGCGCTGCCTACCAACCGAGCTTCTTCAACCAGGACGAATACGCCCTGTTGAGCGCCCTGGCCGATACCCTCATCCCCGCCGATGACACTGGCCCTGGCGCGCTGGAAGCGGGGGTGCCCGAATTCATCGATGCCCAGATGAATACGCCCTATGGCCGGGGCCAGCTATGGTACATGCAGGGTCCTTTCACGCCGGAGGCCGCGCCCGAGTTCGGCTACCAGCTCCCCTATCCGCCCCGCGAGCTGTACAAGAAAGGCTTGGCCGAATTCGATGCCGCCATCCGTCAGCAATACGGGCGCGGCTTTGTCGGGCTGAACGCGCAGCAGCGCGAAAAGATGATGGGTGAATTCGAACAGGGCCATCTCGGCATGGCCACCATCCCCCCTGCGGCGCTGTTCAACCTGCTACTGCAGAACGTCCACGAAGGCTATTTCTGCGACCCCACCGATGGTGGCAACAAGGGCATGGGGTCGTGGAAGATGATCGGCTTTCCCGGTGCCCGCGCCGATTACTACGACTGGGTTGACCAGTATGGCCGCACCTATCCGCTGCCGCCGATTTCGCGCGGCTGAATCCGGCATCCACAGCTCGCCCTCCCTTTCTTCCTTCAGGTAGTCCAAGCACATGGCAAACAAGAACATGAAAGCAGTCGACGTGGTCATCGTTGGCTTCGGCTGGACCGGCGCCATCATGGCCAAGGAAATGACCGAGGCCGGACAGAGCGTGGTGGCGCTGGAACGCGGCGTCTATCGCGATACCTATCCCGATGGCGCCTATCCCAAGACCATCGATGAACTGGAATATCAGCAACGCTTCAAGCTGTTCCAGAATCTGAACAAATCTTCCTTCACCTTCCGCCGCAAGATGGCCGACAGCGCCATTCCCTATCGCCAGATCGCCATGTTCAAGCCGGGTGAAGGGGTGGGTGGTGCCGGGCTGCACTGGTCGGGCTGCCACTGGCGCATCCTGCCGGAAGAGTTGCGGATGCGCAGCCACTACGAGGAACGCTACGGCAAGGGCTTCATTCCGCCGGAGATGAACTTGCAGGACTGGGGCGTGACATATGAAGAGCTGGAACCGTATTTCGATTTCGCCGAAAAGATGATGGGCACTTCCGGCACCGCCTATCGCGTCAAGGGCAAGGTGGTCGATGACAGCGGCAACCCCTTCGAGGCCAATCGTTCCGATACCTTCCCGCTGCCGGCGCAGAAGGAACAGTACCAGGCGGCATTGTTTCGCAAGGCGGCGCAGCAGGCCGGATTCCATCCATTCACGCTGCCCTCGGCCAATGCTGCCGCGCCCTACGTGAACCAGTACGGCTGCCAGATGGGGCCTTGCACCTTTTGCGGCTATTGCTCCGGCTATGCCTGCTACAACTATTCGAAAGCCTCGCCCAACGTCAACATCATGCCGGCGCTGCGCCAGAGCAAGCTGTTCGAATTGCGCAGCAGTTGCAATGTGCTGCGCATCGAACTGGACAGCACGCGCAAGAAGGCCACCGGTGTGACCTACGTGGATGCGCAGGGTGATACCGTATTCCAGCCAGCCAATATCGTCATCGCCAGTACCTTCGCCTACAACAATGCGCGCTTGTTCCTGCTCTCGGGCATCGGCAAGCCTTACGATCCGGTTTCCAATACCGGGGTGGTGGGACGCAATATCGCCTTCCAGATGATGTCCACCATCAATGCCTTCTTTGCGCCGGGCAAGAACATCAATGGCTTCATCGGTGCCGGTGGCAACGGGGTGGCGGTGGATGACTTCAATGGTGACCACATGGACCATGGCCCGCTGGGCTTCGTCGGTGGTTCGCCGATCTGGTGCAATCCGTCGGGCTCCAAACCGATCTCGGGAATCGCAGTGCCGGCTGGCACGCCACGATGGGGCCGGGCCTGGAAAGCGGCGGTCAAGGCCAGCTATCTCAACACCATGTCCTTTGACGTGCATGGCGCCAACATGGTCTATCGGGATGTCTATGTCGATCTCGATCCCAACTACAAGGATGCCTTCGGCCAACCGCTGTTGCGTTTCACCTTCGACTGGAAGGACAACGATATCCGCATGAGCCGCTACGTCACCGAGCAGGCGGTCAAGATCGCGCATGAATTGAAGGCCAGGGAAATCAAGGTCACCGTCAAGAACTTGGGCGACGCCCCCGACCTGCGTACCTACCAGACCACCCACTGGGCCGGTGGCGTGGCCATGGGCACCGATCCGGCCACCAGCGTGCTCAACCGCTACCTGCAAAGCTGGGACGTGCACAACGTCTTTGCGGTGGGCTCGGGGGTCTTTGCGCAGGGCATCGGCTACAACCCGACCGGGGCGGCAGTAGCGCTGACCTACTGGTCGGCGCGCGCCATCCGCGAGCAATACCTGAAAGACCCGCGTGCGCTGGTCAGCGCGTAAGGGGGTGAGCATGAAACGACTGCTCTTCGCCACCATCCTGTCCCTGGGTACCGCCCTGCTGGCTTATGCCGATGATTCGCTGACGGTGCCGGCACCACCGCAAGGCCCAGTGGGTGCACGCCTGCTCAACCGCGAAGTGCCGCCGCTGCGTCCCTTTGCGCTACCGGACGCCGATACCGCGCTGTCGGCGCGTATTGCCAAGCAGGGCAGTGTCAGTGCCGACGACCAGCAATTGCTGCGTGGCGCCTACCTGGCGCGCGCCGGCGATTGCGTGGCCTGCCATACCAGCAAGGGCGGCCCACCTTTCGCCGGCGGGCTGGCGCTGGCCTCGCCCATCGGTGCCATCTATTCCACCAATATCACGCCGGACCGTGAACACGGTATCGGTAACTGGAGCTATGAAGATTTTGCGCGCCTCATGCGCACCGGGGTGACCAAGGCCGGCTACACGGTCTATCCAGCCATGCCCTACCCGTCCTACTCGCGCCTGAGCGAGCAGGATATGCACGATCTGTATGCCTACTTCACCCGGGCCGTGCCAGCCTCTGCGCAAGCCAACCGCGTCAATGACATCCCCTGGCCCTTGTCGATGCGCTGGCCGCTGGCGTTGTGGCGCAAGCTCTTCGCCCCGACCCCGGCGCCCTTTGCCGCGCCGGCCGCCAGTGACCAGGAACTGGCGCGCGGTGCTTACCTGGTCGAGGGACTGGGGCACTGCGGCAGTTGCCATACGCCGCGCTCGACCACGATGCAGGAAAAATCCCTGCGCGATGACAGCAGCCGATTGTTCCTCTCCGGTGGTCAGGTGGTCGACGGCTGGATCGTGCCGTCGCTGCGCAATGAACATGGCGGCGGCATTGCCGGCTGGAGCGAGGCGGACCTGGTGGAATTCCTGCGTACCGGTCGCAACCAGTTCACCGCCTCCTTCGGTGCCATGAATGACGTGGTGGAACATTCCATGCAATACCTGAGCCAGGCTGACCTCAAGGCCATGTCGCGCTACCTGCTCAGTTTGCCGCCACGCAACGATGCCCAGCCGTATCGCTACGATGAAGTCAGCGCCAAGGCAGCCTACGAGGGTCGTCCATCAACCCAGGGCGCAGCGCTCTATCTGGACCGCTGTGCCGCCTGCCACCGCAGCAACGGCACTGGCTATGGCAAGGCCTTCCCGGCGCTGGCGGGCAATCCGGTATTGCAGGGCAAGGATGCCAGCTCGGCCATTCGCATCATCCTGCAAGGTGGCCGCCAGCCCGCCACCGATTCAGCCACCGCCGGGCTGGTGATGGCGCCGTATGCGGGCTTGCTCAACGACCAGCAGATCGCCGAGGTCACCTCCTACATCCAGACTGCCTGGGGCAATCGCGGCGCTACCGCCAGTGCGGCGGACGTGGCCAGGATCAGGAAGACGGCCAGGCCGGTACAGGCCTTGACTCCTTGAGTGATGGGCGCCGCAGGATGGTTGCCTACAGGTCAACAATGGCCGCCCATTCTTGCGATAAGAAAGTGGTATCCGGTACCGGAGATTGCACTGCGTGTATTGCGCACGACAATTATTCCAATATATAGTGAGAACCATTCGCATTTATGAAGCTTGCTTCAAGGTGTCGCCCGAATGGAAATCCTCATCTCCCCCGCAGATGCACGTCAACAGATCGGTGTGCTCTATCGCGAGCATCATGGCTGGCTGGTTACCTGGCTCAGTCGCAAGCTGGCTTGCCGCCATCTCGGCGCCGACCTGGCGCAGGATACCTTCGTGCGCCTGCTCGGCAACCGTTTGCCGCTCGACCTGCGCGAGCCGCGCGCCTACCTGACCACTGTTGCCAAGGGCCTGCTCTCCAGCCACCTGCGTCGACGCCAGCTCGAGCACGCCTACCTGGAAGCGCTGGCGGCCCTGCCCGAGCCCAGTCAGCCATCGGCCGAGGAACGGCTGGTGGTGCTGGAAACCCTGTGCGAGATCGACCGGCTGCTCGACGCCCTGCCGCCCAAGGCCAGGCAGGTGTTCCTGCTGGCGCAACTGGATGGCCTGCCCTATGCCGATATCTGCACGTTGCTCAATGTCTCGCTCAGTACCGTCAAGCGCCACATGGTGTCGGCCCTGCGGCATTGCCTGGCCGCGCTGTGAAGTCTGCTACGCGCAGTAGCGCCCCCCCATCCGGGCGCGATGACATCCTGGCTGAAGCTGCCACCTGGCTCATGGAAATGCACGAAGGCCCGCTCAGTCCCGACCAGCGCACGGCCTTGGCGCAATGGCGCCAGCGCAGCCCCGAACATGAACGCGCCTGGGAAAAGGCCGCCCTGCTGCAAGAAAAACTGCACTCCCTCACGCCCTGCGGCGCTGCCGTGCTCAAGCAGGCGGCCCAGCCGGGGCGACGCAAGGCGGTCAAGACATTGGCCAGTGCGCTGGTGCTGGTGCCAACAGCCTGGCTGGTCTATCGCGCAAGGCCCTGGGAAGGCGAAGGGCAATACTTCGAGACTGCCGTGGGCCAGCGGCGTGAACTGCAACTGGCCGATGGCACCAGCATCACACTCAATACCGACAGCCGCATCGAGGTCGTGCTGGATGCAACACGGCGGCTGGTGCGACTGCAACGCGGCGAGATCCTGGTCACCACCGCGCCCGACCTCCAGCAACCGGCACGCCCCTTTCTGGTGGCGACGCAGCAGGGCAGCCTGCGTGCGCTGGGTACTCGCTTCACAGTACGCCAAGAGGATGCGCACACGGAAGTGGCCGTCTTCGAAGGAGCGGTGGAAGTCGCGCCAGCCGGCGCGGCCTCACGCAACACCAGCAAGCCGGTCTTGCCCAGCGGGATGCAGGCGCGCTTCGATCGTACCGCGATGGGGGCGCCACAGCCCTGCGAAGAAACCCAGGCCGCCTGGAGCAAGGGCCTGCTGATCGCCGACCGGATGCCACTGCCACAGTTCCTGGCCGAGCTGGCGCGCTATCGCCAAGGCTTGCTGCAAGGCGATGCGGCCATTGCCTGGCTCAAGGTGTCCGGGGTCTTTCCGCTGGCCGATACCGATCGCGTGCTGTCCTTGCTGGAACAAACCCAGCCGGTGCGCATCCAGCGACTGACGCGCTATTGGGTGCGGGTATTACCGGCCTCGGCATCACCCTGAAAATATTTTTGAAAAACCGTGAGCCATTTCCGAATCTCGTGCGGCAAACCAGATGAAGACGCTCCATCTGAATACCGTCCGTTATTGAAAGGCTCCCATGCAAGTGCATCACAAGAACAACCGGGCCACCCGGGGGAATACCACACACTCTGCCCGTCGCACGGGCAAATTGGCCGCGCGCCTGCTGGTCAAGCGCTCGACCCTGTCGATCGCCTGCGCCTGGGCCGCCCTGGCCTGGCCATTGCCGGGCCTGATGGCCAGCGCCCATGCCGCCGAGCCGGCAGTGGGCGTACAAAGCTACCAGATCGCACCGGGCCCCTTGCAACGCGCACTGTCCAGCTTCGCCGCGCGCGCCGGGGTGGCACTGTCCTTCGATGGCAGCCTGCTGGAAGGCAAGACCAGCCCGGGCCTAGCCGGCAATTTTTCGGTCGATGAAGGCTTTGCCCGCCTGCTGGCCGGCAGTGGCCTGCAGGCCCAGCGCCTGCCGGATGGCGCCTTCACCCTCAAGCCTGGCACGGCTGCCGGCACCGCGCCCGCTGCAACTTCCCAGCCGCAAGCGGTAACGGCGCCACTGCAAGCCATCGAAGTCAGCGCCCAGCGCACCACCAGCCAGTTGGTGCGACCCACGCGCCAGAGTACGGCGGTGCAGCGCGAGGAACTGGACGAATTGCGCCAGGGCTCCGACAGCCTGGCGACCGTGTTGAGCAAGATCGTGCCCGGCATGGCCGATTCCAGCCACACCATCACCGACTATGGCCAGACCCTGCGCGGGCGCAATACCCTGGTGCTGGTCGATGGCATCCCGCTCAATACCAACCGTGACTCGGCGCGCAACATGGCCACGCTGAACATGACCAGCATCGACAAGGTGGAAGTCCTGCGCGGCAGCAGCGCCATCTATGGCGCAGGCGCCGCCGGTGGCATCATCGCCGTCACCACCCGCCCTGCCGGGGGCGAGCCCTATGCCGAAACCACCTTCTCGATGCGCTCGGCGCTGTCGCACCTGGGCAGCGATGGCCTGGGCGGGGAAGTGAGCCACTTCATGTCCGGTTCCTCGGGGGCGATCGATTACGCGCTCAACGTCGGTGTGCAACACCTGGGCGGCTCCTTCGATGGCAAGGGCAATCGCATCGCGCCCGAGCCCAGCCAGGGCGATCTGTTCGACAGTACCAACTACACCGTGGGTGGCAAGCTGGGCCTGCGCATCGACCGCAACCAGCGCCTGCAATTCTCGGCCAGCCGCTACGTGGCCGAGCAGGACAGCAGCTACGGCTCAGACCCGTCGGTGGCCCGGCTGGCGCCCGGCACGGCAGTGGCGCGACCGCTGGATGGACTGCAACTGGCCGACCAGAACCAGATCAAGAACACCCTGCTGGGCCTGGACTACCAGAATCAGGATGTGCTGGGCAGCAGCCTGTCGACCCAGCTCTACTACCGCGACTACTTCACCCGCTTCACGCCCTTCGATGCGCGCGCCGTCTCCACGCGCGGCAACAACGTGGACCAGGTAATGCAGAATTCCAAGGTGTTGGGCGCCCGCGTCACGCTCGACACTCCCCTGGCCGAACGCACCAGCCTGCTGTGGGGCATGGACTTCAATCAGGAACGCAGCGACATGCCCGACGACATCTTCAATCCCCGCGCCTATGACGCCAGCGGTGGCCTGGTCTTCCGCCGCACCGGCACGCTCATGTACATGCCGCCGCTGACCACGCGCACCGTCGGTGCGTTCGGCCAGTTGCGCCACAAGTTCAACGAGCAATGGGCCGTCGAGGGTGGCCTGCGCTACGAACGCGCCAACGCCAGCTTCGATGACTTCGTACCACTCTCGCAAAGCCGCGCGGTCCGTCCGCGTTCGGTCAAGGGCGGCTCGGTCGATTACGATGCCTGGCTGGTCAATGCCGGTGCGGTCTTCAAGCCGGTAGCTGGACACGAGTTGTATGCCTCCTTCAGCCAGGGCTTCCAACTGCCCGATATCGGCCTGCAGATCCGCAATGCCTCGCCCAGTTTCGACATCAATTCCTCGGCGCTGGAACCGGTCAAGACCAACAACTACGAGCTCGGCTGGCGTGGCGCCATGGGCAACGTGGTGGGCACGCTGGCGGTGTTCTATACCACCTCCAAGCTGGGCGACGTACAGAGCTTCAACAATGGCCTGATCCTCACCCGCACCGAAGAGAAGATCCGCGGCATCGAAGCCAGCGCCGACTACCTGCCGGATGAATCGGCCTGGGGCGGCGGTGCTACCTTCACCATGATGTGGGGCCGCGAGACACCGCAAAACGCCAGCAGCGACCAGATCATGACCGGCTATCGCATCCCGCCCATGAAGCTGACGGCCTATGTGCAATACAAGCCCAGCAGCAACTGGAGCAACCGTCTGCAAGCCACCTACTACGCCGCGCGCGACTATCGCCTCAACGGCCAGACCAGCTTCGGACGGCGCGAGGTAGGCAGCTATACCACCCTGGACCTGGTGAGCCGCTACCAGCTCACCCCCAAGGACAGCCTGACCCTGGGCATCGAAAACCTGCTGAACCGTTATTACCTGCCGGCCTATAGCCAGCTCATGCGCAACAGCAACAACACCAGCCGCCTGCCCGCAACAGGCGCCGTACTCAATCTGAGCTACAGCCACCGCTGGTAATCCCCCGCACCACCTGGTGCGGTGTCTTTGCGCTTCCCCATCCGGCATGGCGCAGCCGAACCGGTTTGCGCCGGTTCGGCCTGTTGGTCCTCTGGCGCCGGACATGCAGTGCGGTCATTGGCCGCACTGATCTCTCGGGGCCAGTGTGCATTGCTTAGTTAATACGAATCATTTGTATTCATATTTAACACACTGGAAAGGAAGTCCCATGATACTCACCAGCCTGCTGGAACAGGTAGGAAGCACCCCCATTGTGCAGCTTTCGCGGCTGTTCCGGCATTCCCGCCACCAGGTCTACGCCAAGCTGGAGTTGCTCAATCCTGCCGGCAGCGTCAAGGACCGGCCGGCGCGCTACATCATCGAACGGGGCCTGGCCGATGGCTCCATCCGGCCCGGCGCGCATATCGTGGAAAGCTCATCGGGCAACCTGGCCATCGCCCTGGCCATGGTGTGCCGCATCCACGGTCTACGCTTTACGGCGGTGGTCGATCCCAACATCTCATCGACCAACCTGAAGATCATCGCTTGCTACGGCGCCAGTATCGAGAAGGTCACCCAACGCGACCCCCAGGGCGGCTATCTGGAGACCCGCATCGCCCGCGTCAAGCAATTGCTGCGCGAGGATGCGCAAGCGGTCTGGATCAACCAGTACGCCAATGAACGCAACTGGCAAAGCCATTACTACGGCGAAGGACAGGAAATCCTGCAGCAGATGCCCGCTGCACCGGACTACCTAGTGCTGGGTGTGAGCACGTCCGGCACCTTGCACGGGGTGGCGCGCCGGCTCAAGGAAAAATGGCCGACGCTCAAGATCGTCGCCGTCGATGCCGTGGGCTCGGTCCTGTTTGGCACTCCAGCGGGCAGCCGCGAATTGCCGGGCATCGGCGCCAGCCGCGTGCCCGAGTTGCTGCGCCGGGAAGAAATCGACCAATGCATTCATATCGACGACTATGAATCGGCCCTGGCCTGCCGCCGCCTGGTGGAGCAGGAAGGCATCTTCGCCGGCGGTTCTTCCGGCTCGGTGATGGCCGCCATCGAACGCCTGGGCGCCAGCCTGTCGCGTCCGGCGCGCCTGCTCACCATCCTGCCCGACCGCGGCGACCGCTATCTCGATACCGTCTACGACGACCACTGGCTGCAACGGATGCAGCAACGCCATCTGCAACGCCAGCAATGCGCGCCGTCCACATCGGTGCCCACCCCTGACCTCTCCCTGATCGGATAACCACCATGACCACTGCCTCCCCTACCCTGCTGTACCTGAGCCGCGCCGACATCGCCACCCTGGGTGGCCAACATTCGCAACCCTATGTGGACGCCATCGGTGCCGGTCTGGCCGCGCACGCGCGCAAGCAATTCGAGCAGCCGCTTAAACCCTACCTGCGCTGGCCCGGTGCCGACCATATCGCCGACCGCATCATCGCCATGCCCTGCTACGTGGGCGGCCAGCAACCGGTGGCGGGCCTGAAATGGATAGGCAGCCGCCAGCACAACCCCTCGCGCTTCGGCATGGAACGCGCCAGCGCGGTGATCGTGCTCAATGATGCCCAGACCAATTATCCGATCGCCCTGATGGAAGGCGGTCTCATCAGCGGGATGCGTACCGCCGCCATCAGCGTGGTGGGCACCCGCCACCTGGCGCGTGCCGGCTTCACCGACCTGGCCTGCATCGGCTGCGGTCCGATCGGTGCCATGCAGATCCAGTCGTTGCTGGAACAATTCCCGCACATTGCCCGGGTCCACCTGTATGACCTCTCGGCCGGCGCGGCCAGTGCCATGGCGGCGCGCTGGCACCAGACCTATCCGAGCGTGCAATTCATCGCCGCCGCCACGGCCGAACAGGCTGTGCGCCCTGCGGACGTGGTGGTCACCGCCACCGTCACCGACACCCCCTACCTACCCTTCGCCTGGCTCAAGCGCGGCGCCTTCGTCAGCAACATTTCCATCATGGATGTCCACAAGGATGTCTACGAACAGGCCGACAAGGTGGTGGTGGATGACTGGGACCAATCCACCGCAAA
>NZ_BADI01000998.1:0-11083 GCF_000333555.1 Herbaspirillum sp. B65
ACCGTACCGCGCTGACCCAGTGCCGGTCATCAGCTTGAGTTCTTCCGTTACCCGACCATCGAACAGCAACCCCAGCTCGGGGCGCGATTCGTCGACGAAACGCACGGCGTCGCCGATCAGGTAGAAGCCTTCCTGGTCGAATGCCTTGGCGGCCAATTCGGGCTGCTTGTAGTAGCCCGGCGTGACGTTCGGACCTTTGACGCGCACCTCCAGCTTGTGACCATTGGGGACCAGCTTCAACGTCACGCCCGGGATCGGTAATCCGATCACACCGCAGCGTTGCGAATGGAAATTGCAGTCGGTGGCCAGTGGCGAGGTTTCCGTCGACCCCCAGCCAGTCACCATCGGCACGACATAACCGAGCTCCTGCTGCGACAGCTCCATCAAGGCATCCCATAGATATTGCGGTAGCGCGGCGGCGGCATAGAAGATCACCTGCAGGCGCGAAAAGAACTGGCGTCGCAAGGCGGCGTCGCTGCGTAGCTGCGGCACCAGCATGTCGAAGCCACGCGGCACGTTGAGGTACATGGTCGGCGCCACTGCGCGCAGATTGGCCAGACTGGTATCGAAGGCGCCGGGCACAGGTTTGCCGGCATCGATGTAGAGCGTGCCGCCATTGGCCAGGATCATGTTGAAGTTGTGATTGCCGCCGAAGGTGTGGTTCCAGGGCAGCCAATCCAGCAGCACGGGTGGCGTGCGCTGCAGGAACGGCCATAGTTGCGCCTTGCTGGCCTGGTTGCTGCACAGCATGGCCTGCGTATTGATGACGCCCTTGGGTTCGCTGGTGGACCCGGAGGTGAACAATATCTTGGCCACGGTGTGCGGACCGACCTTGCGGTAGGCAGCCTCCACTTCACCCAGGGCGGCAGCATCGAGGTCGGACAACAAGGCCGAGAACGAAACCGATGGCGCCGGCAGCGCATGGCCATCCTGCCCGGCCGGCACCACGAAGCGTGCTGTATGCAGGCCTTGGATGGCATGGAGCGCGGGGGCAAACTGCTGTGTGTTGCCCACATAGATCAGCGCCGGGTCCAGTCTTTGCACCAGAGTGCGCAACTTGGAAAAATCCTTGGACACCAGCGCATAGGAAGTGGACAGCGCAGAGTAAGGCACCCCGATATGCAGACAGGCCAGCATCAGGAGGGCGTGCTCTACGCTGTTCTCGGCCAGTACCATTACCGGACGCTCGGCACTGTGCGCAGCGATGCCCTGCTGCTGCAACCAGGCAGCAATGCGCCGCACCTGGTCGAGCGCTTCGGCATAGCTTACCCCGCGCCAATGCGCGTGCTCACGCTCCATGAGAAAGGGCGCATCGGGAGTGGCCGCGGCCCAGTGCTCCAGGTAGTGCCCCAGGCAACGCACCGCCGGGGCGGGAGCCAGCGGCGAGCAGACATAGGTGACGCCATCGGCCTGGCGCTCGACCGTCACCTGGGCCGGTGCGAACAGGGATTCATTGAGGATCGTATGTGCCATGGCTACTCCGCTGATGTCGGGCAACCAGAGGAAACAACTCGGGTGGTGGATTGGGTCATGCTTGTCTCCTGTTTTTTGTTCTTTCGGTGCGGCGCTGTCTTGTCAATGTCTCTTGGGCAGTTTCATGATCTCCCTCGCCTCCTCCGGTGTGGCGGGCTCCATGTCGAGTTCGCGGATGATGCGCACGATCCTCTCGGTGAGCTGCACATTGGTAGCGAGTTCGCCGTGGCGATAGTACAAATTGTCTTCCAGCCCGACCCGAGCATGACCGCCCAGCAGCAAGGCACTGATGTTGGCTTCGAGTTGCGAGACGCCGATACCGCTGACGCAAAAGATGCTGCCCTTGGGCAGGGTATCGACCATCATCTGCAGATGGCGCGGCGAATACGGCATGGCGTTCTGGAAGTTACGATGCACGTTCATGACCAGGTTGATGAAATAAGGCTCTTCATCGTGTCCCTCGGCGATCAGGGTGCTGGTGTCTTGCAGGATATGGGTGGGACTGAACACTTCCCACTCGGGCTTGATCCCCCTGGCCTTCATCTCTTGCGCCAGGAAACGCGCCTTGCTCAAGGGCGTGTTCATCATGATCTCCTTGTCCCCGAAGCTGATGTTGAGCGTGGTGGCATCGAGCGTACACATCTCGGCGCCGGCCTCCATGCCCTTGATGCGCTCTTCCCACAGCAGCTCCCAGGTACCGTCTTCACGCTGGCGTACCATGTCGCCATGCACGCCGCCGCCAGTGGAGTTGTTGATGATGATGTCGCACTTGTCCCTGATGCGCTGGTTCATGTCGCGGTAGATCGCCGGATTGCACGTAGCCTGGTCATCAGGACGACGCGCGTGCAAGGCCACCACGCTGGCGCCGGCGTTATAGCAGCGATAGACATCGTCAGCAATTTCCGCAGGCTGGGTCGGCAGGTTGGGGTTTTGCGACTTGAAGGCCATGCCGCCGGTGGGGGCGATGGTCACGATCACTTTGCGTTTGCTCATTGCTGTGGTCCTTTTATTTCGTTTGATATCTGAGGTTGGATATCTGAGGTTTGATATCTGGTGTCTTTGCTTGAAGCTGCCTGATGTTTACTTCCAGAGCGCACATTTGCTCTCGGATTTGCGGGTAAAGGCCTGCTCGCCGGGGATGGTCTGGAGCAGCTTGAAGTAGTCCCAGGCTTCCTTGGATTGGGCAGGTGTCTTTACCTGCAAGAGGTACATGTCGTGCACCACCCGACCGTCATCGCGGAACACGGCGTTTTTCAGATAGAGGTCAGCCAGACTGTTCTTCTTGAAATAAGGGATCAGGACATCGGGGCTATCGCTGCCAGTGGCCTTGACCGCACGCAGGTATTGCAGGGCTGCCGAGTAGTCGGCGGCATGGAAGGAAGTCGGCATGGTCTTGCGCCTGGCAAAGAATTGCTGGCTCCAGGCACGTGCTTGCGGGGTGATGTTCCAGAACCAGCTATCGGTCATGTACATCCCTTGGGTAGTGGCCAGGCCCAGCGCATGGATGTCGGGCATGGTGACGCTCAGTCCGGCAATGTGCATCTTGCGGGTCAGGCCGAACTCGTTGGCGGCCTTGATGGCATTGACCGCATCGCCACCGGCATTGGCCAGGCCGAGGATTTGCGCATTGCTGGCCTGGGCTTGCAACATGAACGAAGAAAAATCGCTGGCGCCCAGGGGATGCTTGATCGCCCCCAGGACGCTGCCGCCCGCAGCCTTGACCAGGGCGCTCGCATCGGACTCCAGGGCTTGGCCGAAGGCATAGTCGGCACTGATGAAATACCAGCTCTTGCCACCTGCGGCGACTACGGCACTGGCCGTACCGCGCGCCTGTGAGATGGTGTCGTAGGCATAGTGGAAAGTATAGGCATTGCACTGCTCGTTGGTCAGCGCCGGTGCTCCTGCGCCGACGACGAAGGTCAGCTTCTTCTTTTCCGAGGCCACCTTGGCGATGGCCAAGGCCGCACTGGAGTTGGTGCCGACGATGAGCATGTCGACGCCGTTGCGGTCGAACCATTCGCGCGCCTTGGAGGCGGCGATGTCGGACTTGTTCTGGTGATCGGCGGTGAGCAGTTCGATCTTCTTGCCGTCGATCTCACCGTGAAACTCCGCGATGGCCATGCGGATAGCTTCCGCACCGCCCGGCCCATCGTAGGACGAATAGACACCGGACATATCGGTAATGAAACCGATGCGAATCACATCCTCGGAAATACCGGCGTGCGCATTGACGCCGATGGCCAGGCCCAATAAGGTCGCCAGGCCCATCATGCCGCTCTTGGTCATCCTCTCCTCCGTCTTGTCATGAATATGTTTTTTGGAGAATGATAGGAAGCCTGCTGCGCCGACTCTGTCACAGATGTGACAATGCATACCACGCGCAGCGTTTTTTACGCGTATCCTGCTGCCAGGAATCCAGTTGCCATGTCGGGGAGAAAACGATGCTTCATACGGAAGGGCGCGGCCATCACAGAAAAGGGACAAACAGCCGCCGCGAGCAAAGCGGGGCCTCGCTCGAAAGTGCCCTGCGGCAAGCCACCTGGTATGCGCAACTTGACGATGCCGTGCAAGCCTCGATCCTGGCGCAGGCCAGAGAGATCACGCTGGAAGCCGGCAGCTATCTGTTCGGTGCGGGGGAGCAGCCGCGCGGGTGGTATGGCGTCATCGAAGGCTTGCTCACCTGGAAGGCCCTGGATGAGGATGGACGTAGTCTTTCCATGGCCGGCTTCTCGGCCGGCAGCTGGTTCGGCGAGGCCTCGGTGATCCGTGCCAAACCCTATGAGTATCACGTGGCGGCGTTACGCTACAGCCGGCTGGTGCTCATCCCCGCCGACACCTGCGACACCCTGTTCCGCCACCATCATGCGTTTTCCAATGCGGTCATGCGCCACCTGGCCGAACGCGTCAATTTCTTCATGGCCATGTTCGCTGCCCACGTGCTGGCCGACATGGAAGTGAAGATCGCCCGCATCCTGGCCTCCATGTTCGACAAGGAACTTCACCCGCGCACGCAGCCACACCTGCACATCAATCAGGAGGAGCTCGCCAATCTCTGTGGCGTATCACGACAGCGCTGCAATGCCGTGCTCAAGAGTCTGAGCCAGGCCGGTTTGATCGCGGTGGAATATAGCGGCGTGACGGTGCTGGACCTGGAAGGATTGCGTCACCATGGCCCCAGCGCCCGCCTGGGCAGGTAGGTTCAATCCAGCTTGAACAGCGTCATGACCTCCAGGTCCAGCACCTCGATCTCTTCCTGATTGCGCAAGGTCCACTGGTAACGCACCACGCCCAGCCAGTCCTTGGAACTGGACCTGCGCGCCTCGATCACCCTCACCTTCATGCGTAACTGGTCGCCCGGACGGACTGGATGCAGCCACTTCAGGTAGGTCAATCCCGGCGAGGCATAACAGTCCGAATCGGCCAGGATCTCGCGGCTGATCAGTCGCATCGCCAACGCGCAGGTAAACCATCCGCTGACGATGAGGCCATGCCATTGCCCGTCCCGTGCCAGTTCGGGATCGACGTGGAACCACTGGCTGTCGTAGCGCTCGGCAAAGGCAATGGACTCCTCCTGGTCGACCAGGACCGGACCCAGCTCATGGATATCCCCCTCCTTGAAATCAGCGAACTTCATTGTTCCTCCTGTTGAAAGATTGACTGCGGAGGAACCCATCAACCACGCTCAAAGCCCATGCCTTGGCGTAGTCATCCCTCGCGCATTCAAGCAATATAATGCATGTTTTCAGTTGTTACTCATTTTAGATGCATTATATTTCACATTGACGTGAAGCTCTCCCCCTTCGCTATTCATCCTGCAATTGCGCAATCAGTCCGGTGAAAGCGAGCTCCGGTGTCAGGCCGGAGGTGTCGAAGATGGCATCGGCCTTGGCATAGAATTCGGCGCGACTGTCCAGGATATTGTTGAGGTCGCTCATCGCTTCGCGGTTACCCGCCATGGGGCGGGTATCGCCTTGCGCCAGTACGCGCGCCATATGTTCTTCCGGTGCGGCCTTGAGCCAGACCGTATAGCAGTGCGAGAGCAACAGGCTGAAGGTGGCCGGATCGGAGACAATCCCGCCGGGCGTGGCGATCACGGCGCGGGGAAAGCGCGCGATCACCTCCTCCACCGCCTTGTATTCGTAACGGCGATAGGCGTTCATGCCGTACAGGGAATGGATCTCGGCGATGCTGCAACCGGCCAGGGTTTCGATGTGACGACTCAGGTCGATGAACTCGACACCGCGCTCCTGAGCGAGCCGCTTGCCCAAGGTCGATTTGCCGGCGCCGCGCAAGCCGATGAGCGCGATGCGCTGGCGTCGTTGGAGATCGGCCACGGGCGCGGCGAAGAGCGCCATGAGCGCGGCCCGTCCACGCGCCATCTCGGCCTCAGTGCGGCCCCGCAGGAGCTCGCGGATCATCAGCCATTCGGGCGAAGAGGTGGTTTCATCGCCGATGACTTCGGCCAGACTGCAATTCAACACCGCAGCCAATTGCCGCAGAAACTGCAGGGTCGCGTTGCCGCTTCCCGACTCCACATTGGCCAGGTGACGTTCCGAGACATCCGCCAATTGCGCCAGGGCTTTGCGCGTCAGTCCGCGACGTGCGCGCAGCATTTTCAGTCTGGCGCCAACGGCCAGCAGGAAAGGATCCTTGCTGCCGGGCTCGATGGTATTCATAGGGTTCATGCAAAAGCGCCCGCGAGAGGGTTGCCGTTGGCTCCGGCCCCTTGTGAGGACGGTCATGCAGTGGAGCAACGATGATCGGCGCCATCATCGCATATCTGGCTGCCCTGCTGCACCACCCGGTCAGGGCCGGCGGCGCGCCCCACCCAAGACCTGCATCGGAATTTCGTCATCCTGCTCAACATTGGCATATTTCTTGCTTGGAGCGAAGTGTTGCGCTCCTGCCGCGCTGCCTCAAGCAGTCGTCGCCGCAGCGCAACAAATCCTTTACCATGCGCCCCAGCAGCGGTTGTCGACGACAGAAGGCAGCCGCAATGCATTGGCTGCACCGGCTTACCCGCTGGCCTGGCCTTTGACGTGACGCATTCGTTATCCACGATCGATGATTGGTATTGCCATGACCACTTCCACCGCCCCTTCCGCGACCTCTTCCCCCATTGCGTCTGCACGCGAACGCAGCACCCCGGCCACCACCGTGCGCCACAACTGGATCGACAATTTGCAGGGCCAGCTCTTCGGCGTGGTCATGATCGCCTTCGGCATGTCCATGCTGCACAGCCTGGGTCTGATCATCGGCCAGGTGGCGGGCGTGGCCTTCCTGGTGACCTATGTCACTGGCATGAGCTTCGGCATGGCCTTCACCCTCATCAACCTGCCCTTCTACCTGCTGGCGGCGCTGCGCATGGGCACGGCCTTCACCTGGCGCACGCTGGCAGCCGTCACGGCGGTGTCGGTGCTGACCAATATCGCCGGCAACTACATCAGCTATCGCCATCTCGATCCCATCGTCGGTGCGGTGCTGGCCGGCCTGTGCGTGGGCATCGGCCTGATCGGACTGTTCCGTCACCAGGCCAGTTGCGGCGGCATGAGCATCCTGGCTTCGTATGTGCAGGAGCGTACCGGCTTCAAGGCCGGCTGGCTGCTGATGGGCTTCGACCTGGTGCTGTTCGCCACGGCCGCCTTGTTCCTGCCGGCGGAGCGGGTCCTGTATTCGCTGGTGGGGGCCATCACCATGAATCTGTTCGTGGCGTGGAATCATCGCTACGAATGGTATATCGCCAGATGAGCGCCAGATGAGCGCCAAATAAGCGTCACATCAGCGCGCAGGGCGCTGCCGTCTGCCTGGACGATTCCATTACAATCGCGGGAAATTCATGCATCGTGTGAATACGACTAGTCCTGCGATTTTTATGTACTTCCCATGAGCAACGTCCTCAACTACCTGATCACCGCCCGCCGCTGCGAAGTGGAAGAGCTGCAACGCCTGGCCCGCACCTGCCAACTGGTCTTGACCGTGGGCAAGCTGGTGCATTGCCTGCAGCAGGAGCGCGGCATTTCCAATCTCTACCTGGGCTCGCGCGGGGAGCGCGATGCGCAAGCCTGGCAGGCGCGCGTGGCCGCCAGCCAGGCGGCGCAGCGCGAATTCACGGCCTGGCTGGAATCGACCGAACACGACAATGCGCTCTCCAATGGGGCGCGTCTGTACACCCGCATCGCCTTCGCCCTGCACGCGCTGGATGGCCTGCCGCGCCTGCGGGCGGACATTGCGGCCCTGGCCTGCTCGCCCTCGACCAGCTATGAACGCTTCAAGACTCTGGTGGGGGCATTGCTGGCGCTGGTGTTCGAGGCCGCCGACGTGGCGGTCGACCCGCAGATCTCGCGCCTGCTGGTGGCCTTGTTCAATCTGATGCAGGGCAAGGAATTCGCCGGCCGCGAGCGCGCCACCGGGGCCGCCGCCTTTGCCATGGGCAAGATCACGCGCGAACAGGAACAGAGCATCGAATACCAGATCGAGATGCAGGAACAGGCGCTGCGCCGTTTCGAATCCTTCGCCGAGGGCTTTCGCAACGAATGGAGCGCCATGCAGGCCACGCTGCCGCTGGCCGACCTGGAACGGCTGCGCCGCAAGCTGCTGACTGCCCACGAGCGGCCACTCGATCCGCAACTGGCCGAGACCTGGTACCAGTGCTGCTCCATGCGCATCGACGGTCTGCACCGGGTCGAGATCCATCTGGCGCAATACGTGCAGGCACAATGCCGCGACAAGATCGTCGAGCTGCAAAAGGAACTGGATGACCAGGGCCAACTCTTCAGTCAATCCGAGGGACTGGACCCGCTAGCACCATTGACCGCCTTTTCTTCCAGCCTGGAGGGCCAGGCGCTACAGGACGAACCGATGCACTCGGGCGTGGGGCCGCACCTGAGGCACACCATCGTCGATATGCTGCGCGCCCAGTCCGAACGCCTGCAGAATGTGACCCAGGAACTGGCCACCGTGCGCGAGAGCCTGGAAGAGCGCAAGCTCATCGAACGCGCCAAGGGCGTGCTGATGATGAAGCAGGGCTTGAATGAAGAAAACGCCTACCGCCTGCTGCGCAAGCACGCCATGAACCAGAACCGGCGCATCGCCGAGGTGGCACAGGCCATTCTGTCACTGACCGAGATCCTGCCGCAGGCCTGAACCACTGCGCTGGCGACTCAGCCAGGCGTGGCGGTCGGCGCAGGCAAGCCGATCTGTCCCAGGTACGTATCCAGGCTGGCGCGCCAAGTGGCCGGATAGTGGTAGATGAAATGACCGTCATGGCCGTTGTAGGGCACGATGACCAGGGTGGCACGGCCCCCGGCCGCGGTGAAGGCTTCATGACAGGCCTTGATCGTGGTGACCGGGTAACGACTATCCTGCTCGGCAAAAATCCACAGCATGGGTGTGCGGGTGGTCTTGCCGCTCTCTTCGAAGCCGCGGATCATGGTCGGGATGAGAGCGCTGGATCCAAACCCGCCTCGGTCGGTGCGGCCTCCCGAAAAATTGATGGCCCCGATGACACCGGGCAGATTCAGGCTGGCCAGGTACATCGTGGTATAACCGCCCGCGGATTGACCGGCGATGATCATGCGCGAGCCATCCAGTTGCGGCAGCGTGCGCAGCATTTCGATGGCGGGCAGGACATCGGCCGCGTGACGCCGCGCCGCATAGAGCGCGTCACCATCGGCCTGACTCCACGACTGCTGGTACAGCCCTTCGGACATGCCCACCCCGCGCCGAGCTGGAAACGCCACCGCCACGCCATTGCGCAAGAATTCGGCAGCCACCGTCATGTCGCGCAAGCGCTGCTTGTAGCGGATGGAAGAAGAGTCCATTTCCATATCACCATGACTGAAGATCATCACCGGAAACGGCCCCGCCCCATCCGGCAGCAACAGCGTCATCTCCAGGTGGATATCTTCGCCCGGGATCGCATAGCGCATCACCTGTTCGCGCCAGGCCACCTGCGCGGTTGGACTACCGATCAAATCGGCGACCGGGCGTCCGGCCAGCAAGTCCGCTACCAGGTCGGCAAAGGGGACTTCCAATCCAGTCAGGCTGGCCTGTCTACCCTTGCCGCAGCCTATGGTTTTCTCGGGCTCGGGATAATTGGCCTGGATCAGGCGCAGATGCTGCTGGCTGGCGACCCACTGCTGCTCGTAGAAGGGAATGGCCGGGCATTTGGCGCTGGGCACGGCCACCAGCGTGACGCGCCCGGACAGGGCACTCCAGTTGGTGGTCCGTGCCTTCTGGAAGTCGCCCGAGACAACGATGGCCTGCGGCGTGCCGGATTCGGACTTAAGAAAATCCAACAGCGGCAGGCCGGCATTGCCATAGCTGCCGTAGGCCAGCGGCACGCCGGCAAAGCGCTCATGCAGGTAGCCTGCGGCCTGGCGCAGGTCGCGCGCCAGCTCCTGGCTGCGCTGGATGGTACTGCGGCCATTGGCATCGCTGGCCGCATCCATGTACACCACCTCGATACCCCGTTGCGCCAGCAGACCGGCAGCACGTACCCAGGGCGAGAAACTATTGAGCTTGCCGGCGACGATGTTGGGTTGATCCGCCGAACCGGCCACCAGCACCACCGAAGCCGGCACCGGCACGCCCGCCGACAGCGCCAGGGTCAGGCTCACCGCGCGCCCGTCGCTGGCGCGATAGGACAAGGTCTGCATTGACCAAGCCGCCGCAGGCGCGTCGCTGCTCTGGCCCCAGGCCGGAGAAATCAGCAGCAGGGCCAGGGTGGCACACAGTATTCCCCGCATGGGATGCATCAGACCAATGAACAGACGGCGCACTGCACTCTCCTCCATCAGCAACACCGTGCAGGCGACATGCCGGCCGGCCCACGCCAGGATCGGCGTGACCGGCATCATACTGTGCCCGGCTAGCTCGCGATAGAGCGCCGCCCCACCAGAGGCCGTCCATGTGCGCGCTGCAAGGCATCGGCCATGCCCAGCAAGGCCTGGTCGGCAAAGGCCGGGCCGAACACGGTGATGCCCCAGGGCAGGCCATTCTTCATGAAATTCATGGGCGTGGCCACGGCTGCGTAGTCCAGCATGTTCATGAAATTGGTGTACCAGCCCAGGTCGGAATTGCGCTGCACGGGCTGCTCGCGCAATTCCTCCAGCGTCACCGGGCGCGGATAGGCCGGAGTCACCACGCAATCCAGTCCAGCCAGGATGCGGTCGCAGTCGCCCTTCAACTGCTGCAGCCGATACTGGGCGCGGAAGGTATCGACGGCGCTGTACTGCGGGGCCTTGCGCAAGACGTCGCGAATGACCGGCAAGACTTCTTCGGGCTGTTCCTTGAGCAGGGCTTCGACGGTGCTGTAACGCTCGGCGACCCACGGTCCCTCATAGAGCAGGCGGGCGGCTTCCAGGAAGGGCGTGAAATCGATGGGCACGGCCACGCCGCCGATGGCTTCCATCTGTTCCAGTGCCTCCACGAACAGGACCGGACTTTCGGCGCAGCCGAGAAACTCCAGTTGACGCGGCACTCCGAAACGAAAGCCCCGACGCGGTGGCTGGAAGGCCGAGGCATCGTTATGCGGCAGATTGGCACGGCTGTATTCGTCACGCTCATCAGGCCGGGCACACAGTGCCAGTAGCTGGCTGGCTCAGCCGCC
>NZ_BADI01000997.1:0-4117 GCF_000333555.1 Herbaspirillum sp. B65
TCAGGGAACCCACATACGAGATCTTGCCTTGGGCACTGGCGCTCAACGCGGTGGCCTGGACCACGACTTTCTCGCCGACGCGAACGACCTGCATGTCCTTGGGCGACACGATGATCTCGGCCCACACACTGGAGAGATCGGAAATCAGGAAGGCATTGGCGTCTTCCCGCACGGCCTCGCCCAGGCCGAGATGTTTCTCGACCACGGTCCCATCGAAGGGTGCGCGGATTTCATAACGGTTCAGGCTGCCGGAAGAACCGCTGGCACCGATGGCGCGCAACTTCTGCTGTGCATTGCGCACCGCCACCTCGGCTTCACGCAAGGCGCTCTGGGCTTGCAGATAATCCTGCTCGGCAGAAATCTTTTGTTCCCACAGCTTCTTTTCGCGCTGGTAGGCGGTGCGGGCGAGGGACAGACGCTGCTCGGCATTGAGCAGTTCGGAACGCAGCTCCGAGATGGCGCTGCTGTTGATGACGGCCAGCACCTGTCCCTTCTTCACCTTCTGTCCCAGATTGGCCGATACCGACTCGACGATGCCGGCCACCTGCGGCACGACATGGGCGGTGCGATCTTCATTGAAGCGAATCTCGCCCGGCAATTGCAGGCTGGAAGTGATCTGCATGGCGCCGGCCGTCTTGAGCTCGATGGCGGCGGCGGCCATCTGCTCCTGGTCCAGTGCGATCGTTCCCTCTTCCTTGTGATCGCTGTCCTTGTCCTCGCCGGAATGTTCGTTGTCCTGATGGCTGCCCTCTTCCTGATGGGCAGACGGCTTTGCGTTCTCCCCTTGCGAACCGTTGCCCTTCATCAGGGTGATCCCCACGACAAGCGCTGCAATGGCGATGATGGCCGCGATGGTGAATGTCTGTTTCTTGCTCATGTTTATCTCACTCTGCTGGAGAGGTCTCGATGCCGGCCAGACGATCCAGGTCTGCGGCTGCTTGGAATGCAGTAGAAAGCGCTTTCCAGTACTGCGCTTTGGCTTGGAAATAGGTGCGTTGGGCGTCAAGGACATCCAGATATCCGAACTTCCCCAGTTCGAATCCTGTGCGTGCCGCCTGGTAGGCCGATTGCGCTGCGGGGACGATCTCATCGCGCAAGGCGGTGGCTTCTTCCCTGGCATTGCGCAGGCGCTCGAAGCTCTGCGCGGCCTCGCTCTGCATCTGCACTTCGGTGACCGACAACGTGTCCCGCGCGATATCGACACGCTTGAGCGCTTTGAGCTCGTTGCCTTTGTTGCTGTCGAAGACAGGGATAGGAACCGAAAATCCGACCACCCACATGTTCCGGGCGTTCGATTCATCGCGCTTGTTGCCCAGGGTCAGGCTCACATCGGGCGTGCGTTTGCTGGTCTCGATACTGGCCAACGCACGGCGACGCTCCACTTCCAGCTGGGCCAGCCTGACGGCAGGACCGGTGGCGACCTTCTCGGTCAGTTGTGCAATAGCCGGCAGGGGCGGCAGCGACTCGACGCCACGCTCGGTCAGTTCAAAGCCATTGTCGACGCTGCCCCAGAAGGTCGCCAATTTCTTCTGCGCGACAGTCAGATCGCTATTGGCTTCATTGAGCTCCAGCTGCGCACTGGATTGCGCCACCTGCGCCTTGGTTTGCTCGACGGGAGAAATCTTTCCTGCCATGACGCGCCGTCCCGCCATCTGCGCCGAGGTCTTGGCCAGCCCCAGCAGTTCGCTGGCCAGACGCTGGCGCTCGGCGGCGACCATGACGTCGTAGTACGCGGCCACGACGCCGGCGCGTATTTCGGTACGCTTGGCGGCGTAGTCCAGCAATGCCATGTCGCGCGCGCGCTGGGCAGCGTCAATACGCGCACTGCGCTTGCCACCGAGCTCGATGGGCTGCGTGATCTGGTAGGTGGTGGTCCGGCTGGACTTGCGGAAATCCTCGAGCAGCGCCGAAAACTCTGGATTGGGTCTGGCGCCGGCCTGGAGGATCGTGGCCTCGACCGCCTCGATCTCTTTTCTGGCGGCCGCCAGTGTCTTGTTCTGGTCGAATGCCAGGCTGATCGCAGCCGGCAGCGACAGCAGTCGGGTTTCTTTATCGAACGCTGACGCCGTGGCGGGCGGGTTGTATTGCGTAGTTGCAGGCGCACTGGATTGCGCTTGGCTGGAGCCGGCCGCAAGCAGCGCAAGCCCCAGCAAGAAGCTGTGCCGATACATCGAATTCTCCGGTAATGAAAAGGGGAATTCGGCGAGAGCAGTTGGTGTGTGGGGATTGTCCTCGCCGAGTCAAGCGGCGAGCGGCCAATTGGGCTTGTCAGGCCCGTCGGCGATATGCGAGGCAGGATGGGAGCAGTAGTTTGGATGCGCGGCCTGTGCCACGGCTGGCGCAACGATGACGATGGCACTACCGGCCTGCACCGACTTCATGGCACAAAAGTGGCACAGGGAACAGTCCATGTCGCGGTCACCGGACTTTGATTTCTGGGAACCAGCCTGTTCATCCACCTTTACGGAAGAATGGTCGTGATGCCCCAGATGCGCCGGAACCCTGTCATTTTCTGCTTGGCAATACCCTGCCACTGTCGCCCAAGAGAGCTGCACCGGCAACAGGAAAGCAAGCAAGAGAATCAGTGTGCGCATGGCTGAAAGGAGAATGACTGCCGGCCAGACCGGTCGGCAGTCATGGGGGTGATGGGCGACGCTGCCGCATTGTTGAAATAAATTCTACGGAGGAGGTGTGAACAAAAAGATTACCGAGTCATTACAGATCTGTAATGAATGTCGATGCCGACTTAATAAATTCCAAATCCTGTCCGGCGGAAAAGTCACTCATGGAATATACGTGGCGCGCGTCTTGGCCGCCAGCAGGCTGGTCAACAATGCATCCCGCTCGGCCGCCAGTGCCGATGGATCGCATCCCGCCAACTGCTGCGCCACCTGTTCGGTGATCGTGGCACGCAAGTCGGGGGTCATCGAGGGCGCCCCCAGGTCGGCCCACCAGCTTTCAATCGGCCCGCCCAGGTGCTCCAGCAAATGCCCGATGCCGCCGGCGCCACCGGACAAGGAGAGATTCAGGAAGGGCCCCATCATCGCCCAGCGCAAGCCGGGACCATAGGCGATGGCGGTGTCGATGTCTTCGGTGGTGGCCACGCCCTGCTCCACCAGATGAAAGGCTTCGCGCCACAAGGCCGCTTGCAGCCGGTTGGCAACGTGACCCTTGATCTCCTTGCGCGGATGGATGGGCTTCTTGCCGATGGCCGCATAAAACGCCATGGCACGCTGTACGGTGGCCTCCGAGGTGAGCTCGCCACCGATCACTTCGACCAGCGGGATGACGTGCGGCGGATTAAATGGATGCCCCAGCACCACCCGTTCGGGATGGCGGCAAGCGCTTTGTACCGTGCTCATCAGCAGGCCGGAAGAACTGGATGCCAGGATCACATGCGGCGGCAAGGCGGCATCCATGCGTCTGAACAAGGCGATCTTCAGGTCTTCCCGTTCAGGGCCGTTCTCTTGCACAAAGTCGGCACCTTGCAACGCTTCTTCCAGGTCAGCATGAAACGATAGTCGCTCCAGCGAACTGCCGGGTGCCAGACCGCTGGTGCGCAGGCCCGGCCAATGCCGCTGCACCGACTCCAGCAAGCGCTCTTGTGCGCCCGGCTGCGGATCGGTGGCCGCCACTTCCAGCCCCTGGGCCAGGAAGTAGGCAACCCAACTGGCACCGATCACGCCCGTACCCACCACGGCGACACGCTTGATATCGCCCTTGTCCGGAATGCTGTTCATGGTTTTTTCTTTCATAGGAAAATCACATCGTCGGCCGGGTCTGCCCGGTACAGATGCTCGACCAGGCCCGCCCGGTGGCGCAATACGGCGCCTTGGTTAATATAACCCTTGTCGGTAATTTCACCTGCATCGACTGCCGGCGGCTCCGACATCAGGTAGGCACAAGTGGCGAAGGTGGACGAACCACCGCCCTGCTTGCGCAATTCGTTGAGCCCGGTGCGGATGTGGGCGTGAACCGCAGGATGCGCGAGCACCGCCGAGTGCGAGCTTTACCTATTGCAGCGCGCCCATCAGCCTGCGCTATCGGCAGCTTCACGCCCGGGTTCAGGGCGGTGATTTCCGGTGGTTCCACTTGGTGATCTGCCAGCGTAGATTCG
>NZ_BADI01000996.1:0-2723 GCF_000333555.1 Herbaspirillum sp. B65
GGTCTTGCCGGCCAGGTCGGTGCGCTTCAACGACAGCGCCTTGACCGCCGTGCCATGGCGCACCACGTCGCGCAACATGCTGTCCATGATGAAGGCATTGCGGGCATCGATGACGCGGTTGGATTCATCGTCGGCCGTGGCCGGCTTGGCCTGCGAGAGCACTTCGCCGTTGTTGTCGGTGACCTTGGTGATCAGGTAGGGATTGATCTTGTAGCCGCCGTTGGCAAACACCGAGTACGCCCCCACCATCTGCAAGGGCGTGACGTTGCCCGCTCCCAGCGCCAGGGTCAGGTAAGGCGGGTTCTTGTCAGCATCGAAGCCGAAGCGGGTAATGTATTCCTGCGCATACTTCACGCCCACACGCTCCAGGATGCGGATGGAAACCAGGTTGATCGACTTCTGCAAGGCGCGGCGCATCGAGATCGGGCCTTCGAACTTGCCACCGTAGTTCTTGGGCTGCCACACCTGGCCGCCGGTCTGGGTGAAGGTCAGCGGTGCATCATTGATGATGGTGGCCGGCGACAAGCCCTTTTCCAGCGAAGACGAATAGATGAAGGGCTTGAAGGACGAACCCGGTTGACGCCAGGCCTGGGTGACGTGGTTGAACTTGTTGCGGTTGAAGTCGAAGCCACCCACCAGCGAACGGATCGCGCCATCGTGCGAGTTCACCGAGACGAAGGCCGATTCCACTTCCGGCATCTGGGTGATGATCCAGTTGCTGCCATCCTGGAACACCCGGATGATGGCGCCGCGGCGGATCTTCTTCTGCGGCGGCGCCTTGTCCGACAGCAGGTTGGCACCAAAGCCCAGGCCGGCACCGGCAATGCTGATCTCTTCGCCGGTAGCCAGCATGGCGGTGATTTCCTTGGGCTTGGCTTCCAGCACCACGGCCGCGACCATGTCGTCGCTGTCGGGGTGGTCGGCCAGCTCCACTTCCACCGCATCTTCCACCACTTCCTTGGAGGCGTTTGCCGGCAAGTCCATGTAGCCTTCCGGTCCGCGATAGCCGTGGCGGCGCTCGTAGTCGATGATGCCGCGACGCAGGGCGATGTAGGCCGCATCCTGGTCCGCCTTGGTGATGGTGGTGAAGACGTTCAGGCCGCGCGTGTAGGTTTCATCCTTGTATTGCGCGTAGACCAGCTGGCGCGCCATTTCGGCCACGTATTCGGCGTGCATCCCGAAGGCCGAGCTGTCACCCTTGACGCGCAATTCCTCATCCTTGGCCTCCTGATATTGCGCCTCGGTGATGTAGCCCAGCTGGCGCATCCGCAACAGGATGTACTGCTGGCGCGCGTGCGCGCGCTTGGGGTTGACCACCGGGTTGTAGGCCGAAGGGGCCTTGGGCAGGCCGGCCAGCATCGCGGCTTCGGCGATGGTGATGTCCTTCAACTGCTTGCCGAAATAGATCTGGGCGGCCGAGGCAAAGCCATAGGCGCGCTGGCCCAGATAGATCTGGTTCATGTAGACCTCAAGGATCTGGTCCTTGGTCAGGTTGTTCTCGATCTTCCAGGCCAGCGGGATTTCATAGAAGAACTTGCGCGTGGCCTTCTGCAGGAAGGTTGGCTCGTTGCTGGTCAGGAAGAAGTTGCGCGCCACCTGCTGGGTGATGGTCGAGGCACCGCCACCGCCGCCGGAAAGGTTGGAGAAGGTAGCCCGCAGGATGCCCTGGTAGTCCACCCCGCCGTGTTCATAGAAACGGTCATCCTCGATGGCCAGTACGGCCTTCTTCATGATGTCCGGGATTTCCTTGAAGTGCACCAGATTGCGCCGTTCCTCGCCGAATTCGCCAATCAGCACGCCATCGGCCGAGAAGATGCGCAGCGGGATCTTGGGACGGTAGTCGGTCAGGGTATCGAGGTCGGGCAGCTTGGGATAGGTCAGGGCGACGATGAAGGCCACGCCCAAAAGCGCCATCACGATCAGGCCAAAGAGGGTACCGAACAAGCCCAGCAGGATGCGCAATGACCAGTGCATCCGCTTGCGCGGGGCCTTTTCTGCGGGAGCATCCGTCGCCGATGCCGGGTTGGGTTGATCGCCGCCGTTGGAAGATGAAGACATTCGAGATAAGCGTTAAAGCAGGCCAAAGCAGCAGGCCAAAGCCGGATTGGAAGAAACAAGCCCGCATTATAGCGGCTCGCCCCGATGGGCCGCGCAGCCAGGTGTTGCAAATAGACCAAAGGGCAAGAAGCCGGTTCCAATGCGGAACGTGGGAATATGAAGGAAAGCACCGCAAATGACACAAATTGCCGCAAATTGAGCGGCATTCCTCAAGTTTCCTCTATTCCCGCCGTTCGGGCGCCGCTGGACAATCCATGCTTCCCTTGGCATGAGAGCGTCCGCATGACTGGCTTCCCCCTTTTTTCCGACCACCGCAGCACGCGCCTGTGCGCCGGCCTGGACATCACCCCCGACCGCGTGCGCCTGGCCTTGCTGCGCCGCTGCGGACGGCGTGCCCAACTGCTGCGGCTTACGCAACGCCTGACCGGTGGCGTGATCTGTACCGATGGGCAGATCAGCGACTTCGACGCGCTGCTGCTGATGTGCCGTTCGCTGCTGGACGATCCGCTCTGCCACGGCGCGGCCCTGGCGCTGGCCTTGCCCGCCAGTTCCCTCATCGGTCGGCGCCTGGTGCTGCCGGCCGGCGCCACGCCCGTGCAAAGGCTGGTGCAAGTACGCGCCGAAATGGCAGCGCACGGCGTGGGCACGGACGATCACGCACTGGA
>NZ_BADI01000995.1:0-7509 GCF_000333555.1 Herbaspirillum sp. B65
CGGCTTTCCGGTGTCGTTGGGGAACAGCGCCTGGTTCACGTGCAGGTTGGTGGGGTGCAGCGGCTTTTCGGTACGGCGCGCCGAGGCCATCAACACACCGATCTTGGCGAAGGCGGCACGGGCCTTGTCGCCCACTTCGTTCAAGGCCTTCTTCATGTAGCGCAGGTAGGCGCCGCCGTGGCGGGCTTCGTCCTGGCTGATGATCTTGTAGATCTGCTTGATGACCGGCTCGGTGTGCCAGTCGGCGGCACAGCGGTACCAGTGGTTCAGGCGGATCTCGCCGCAGAAGTGCAGCATCAGGGTTTCCAGCGGCGGGGCCGGATCGAACTCGAAGCGCACGTTGTGCAGTTCTTCTTCGGTCGGGCACAGGTCCGGGCGGAAGCGGCGCAGGTATTCCATCAGCACCAGGGAGTGCTTCTGTTCTTCGAAGAACCATACCGACATGAATGCCGAAAAATCGCTGTCCCCGCGATTGTCGCGCAGGAACATCTCGGTCGCCGGCAGCGCCGACCATTCCGTGATCGCATTCATGCGGATGGTCTGCGCCTGTTCGTCGGTGAGCAAGGAAGCGTCGAACTTGTCCCAGGGAATATCCTTATCCATATTCCAACGGACCTGCTCTAGCGATTTGAACAATTCTGGGTACAGCATCTCAGTAGGGGCCTATATGCGTTAAGTGTTTGATTTTAACAAGATTTTCCCGATCCATACTAAAACGGTCAGGTTTCAGCAATATGACAAAGGCCCGGACGCTTCATGCGCCCAGGCCGACGCCGACCGGGCGCGGATCAGGGGGATGTTGGCTTGCGGGAGGCTGGCTTCTTGTTTTGCCGCGATTGTACAACAGCCGTCCGGGCCGGCGCGCTCGTATTTGCGGCACTCTTGGGAGCTTTCTTGACCGGCGGCTTCCTGGGCGCCGGCTTGGCCCCTTTGGCTGGCTTGGAAGCGCCAGCCGGCTTGGTTTTCGGGGCGGCCTTGGGCTTGGGCGCGACTGTCTTATTTTCGCTACGCTTGGCAGCCTTGGGCGGCTTGGCCGGCTTCAGCAAGGGCTCCTGGTCGGGCGTGCTGCCGGCCAGGGCATTGCCGACGGCGTGCTTGAATTGCTCCTGCAACACATTCCACCAGGCATTGGGGTTGGCAATGGCGGACTGGAAATCGGGGGCCGGCGGAACCACGGTTTCCTCTTCGACCGGCGGGGTCGGGTCGGCTTGAGGCGCTTGCTCCTCAGCAACATCTTGCGTCGAGTCTTCTTCCGACGCTTCTTCCGGGGCCGCCCCGGCGCCCGGCCACATTGGGAAACCGAAGGGGAAAGGCGGCGGCGTACTCGCCTCTTCATCAGCAGCCGTCTCATCGGCCGGAGCCTGGCGCGACGCCATGATGGCGCTCATGGCCTGCAAGGTGGAGAGCGTGGCGCTTTGCACTTCCAGGGTCTGGATGGTGGCCTTCAACATGTTCAGGTTCAGCTCCAGCCAGGAGGCCACGGTCTTCAGGTCCGCGATCTTCTTGTTGATGTCTTCCACCGACAGCGAGGGCGTGGCCATGGCGGGCGCGCCCATGCTGCTCCACATCTTCTTCATGAATTCGATGGTATCGGCTACCGAGCCTGCGCCCGGCATCTGCTCCTGGTTCAGCATGAGTTCGCTCCTGTTGTTGTGTGCTACCTGGTGCTACGTCTCTACGTATCAGCGTGGCGGGCGCTGCATCCGGCAGGTACTGGGCAGCGCCGTCTGCTCGGCCGGGATGAAACGCTCGGTGCGGAAGCCGAAGCCGCTGCCCTCGTTGTCGAAGCGGATGCCGCCGCTGTCGGCACGCTGCATCTGCATCAGGTAGAGCGGCTGGATCAGTTGATGATCCTCGGCCCGCATGGTCGCCTGGTGGAAGGCGTTCTGATAATGCGCGCCTTCCAGGGCATATGCAACCGCCTTGGGATCGGTGGTCCCGGCCTTTTCGATGGCCTTGACCAGCATGTCGATCATCACCTGCATCCGCAGATAGAGATAATCATCCTTGGGCTGCGGGTAGCGCTTGCGGAATTCCAGGTAATAGGCGTCGCTAGGCGAGCCCGGATTGCCGCCCGCATTGGGATGCCACTCAGCCACCGCCCGCACCACCCCCACCCCAGCCTCGCCGATGGCAGCCGGGGCCCCGAGGCTGTTGGCATAGAAGGTATAGAACTTGGCCTTGAAGCCGGCGTCACGCGCCGCCTTGACCAAGAGCGTCAGGTCATTGCCCCAGTTGCCGGTGATGACGGCATCCGCCCCGGCGCTGCGCATCTTGGCGATATAGGGAGAGAAATCCTTGATCTTGCCGATCGGGTGCAGCTCATCGCCAACGATGGCGATGTCGGGTCGCTTGAGCGCCAATTGCTCGCGCGCCGCCTTGGCCACCTGGCGGCCAAAGCTGTAGTCCTGGCCGATCAGATAGACCTTCTTGGTCGCGGGATCGGCTTTGATGGCTTCGGTCAGGGCCTGCATCCGCATGTCGGCGCTGGCATCGAAGCGGAAGTGCCAGAAGCTGCATTTCTCGTTGGTCAGGGTGGGATCGACCGCCGAGTAATTGAGGAACAGCACCCGATGATCCGGCTCGCGCTGATTGTGCTTGTTGACCGCATCGATCAAGGCCGCAGCCACCGCCGAACTGTTGCCCTCGATCAGGAAGGGGATGCGTTCATCGGTCAACTGGCGCAACTGCACCAGCGAGTCTTCCACGCCCAGCTTGTTGTCGAAGGTGGAGAGCTGCAACAGGTGCTTGCCATCGGGCAGGCTCACGCCACCGCGCGCATTGATGCGCTCGATGGCATAGCTGATGTTGCGCACCACGGCCTCGCCGGCATTGGCGAAGGGACCGGAGAGGCCATCGATCATGCCGATGCGGATCGGCGGCAAGGGGGCAGCAACGGCGGCGCAGACACTGGCCAGCGCCAAGAGGGCGGCCGAGCACACACGCAAAGGCAGGCGGGAAGACAGGGACAGGTTCATCAATTGACAGGGACAACGACCAAAAGCCGCATTGTACGTGGTTTGACCTGGCCTCTTGCCCAGGACGAACAGCCGGCCCACGACGACGGCCACGCGATCCGATAAACTGGCGGGCATGAGCGAAGTTTCCCTTCCACCCCGGCGCTGGCCGCGCCTGTTGATCCTGATCGCATTGAGCCTGGCGCTGCATGGGGTGGTGGTGGACTGGGCCCGGCACCACATCGCCCCCCCTGGCGCGGCACAGGAACCGGTCATCACGGTGGAACTGCGGCCGGTGCCGCCACCGCAGCAGCCGGTGGTCCTGCCGGCTCCCGCACCGGCGCAGCCCAAGCGCAGCAAGCCCGCTCGCCAAGCCGCGCCAGCACCGACGCGCCATGTCGAACCCTCCATCGAGCCCCCCGACGAACCGATCCGGGAAACGGTGGAACCGATCTACACGCCCGCCCCGCAGGCCGCGCACGCCATGCCAGCGGCGAGCACCGGCGTATCCGACGTATCCGGTGATGGCCAGGCACAGGGCGGCACAGCCACGGCAGACGCCAGCCCCGGCGACAGCCAGGCACCGGCCACGGGCAAGCAGTACCACACCAGCGCCCCGCCCAGCGCGCTGCTCCAATACGACGTCACCGGCACCAAGGACCAGCAGCCCGCCTATGGCCGGGGCAGCATCGACTGGCACAACGAAGGCAGCCACTACCGGGTGGAGGGCAAGGCCAAGGCGCTGTTCTTCACCCTGCTCAATTTCACCAGCGTGGGCGAGCTGGATGCCTGGGGTGTCTCGCCGGAGCTCTACACTGAGCAGAAGGGCTTCAAGTCGGCCACCAACACCCACTTCAACCGCGCGCGCAACCTGGTCAGCTTTTCCGCCTCCACCACCAGCTACCCGCGCCGTGGCGGCGAGCAGGACCGGGCCAGCCTGATCTGGCAACTGGCCGCCATCGGCCGTGGCGACGCCACGCAGATTCAGCCGGGGGCGGTGATCGACCTGTTCGTGGCCGGGGTGCGCGATGGCGAACTCTGGCGCGTACAGGTGCTGGGCCAGGAAGCTATCGACCTGCCCATCGGCCATCTGCAAACCTGGCACCTGGTGCGGATGCCCAAGCCCGGCTCCTATGACGATCGGGTCGATATCTGGCTGGCGCCACAGCATGAGTGGTATCCGGTGCGGGTGCGCTATACCGATCTGCGGCCCCCTGGCGACTACACCCAACTGGACTTGTCAGAACTCAAGCCACCGGAACCCTAAGGCCTGCCCGATCCGGCCAGCCCTGTCAAAATCGGAAACAATTGCGCACAATTGCGCTGCCAGACGGCAGAACCGTCACCGGGCATTCTGGTCGTATTTGTTCATATGACACCAACATGCCCCTCCCCCAAAGCCCTATAGAGACCAAGACGAAGAGCTCGCCATGAACAAATTTTCACATCGCCTCCTAACCACCACCCTCCGCACCCTGGCCGCCCTGCCACTGGCCGCGCTGCTGGCCAGCGCCCCGGCGCAGGCCGCCGAAGGACCGCACCCGGTCGAGAAACGTCCCTTCAACCTGCCGCCCTCGGCCGAGCTGCATTACGCCATCAGCGCCAAGCAAAGCGGCATCGACCTCAAGGGCGAGGGCCTGGTGAAGTGGACCCAAAGCAAGACCGCCTACAGCGTCACCACCGAAACCCGCGCCATGCTGCTGGGCAAGATCCTGGAAACCAGCAGCGAAGGCGCCATCGACGCTTATGGCCTGGCGCCGTCGCGCTTCGTGGAAAAACGCCTGCGCCGCGAACCGACCACCACCACCTTCAACCGCGAGCAGAACAAGATCACCTTCACCGAATCGGCCGAGAGCTTCCCGCTGCAAGGGGGCGAGCAGGACCGTACCGGCATCACCTGGCAATTCGTGGCCATGGCCCGCGCCAACGCCGCCAAGATGAAACCGGGCTCGGAATGGAAGTTCTTCGTGGCTGGCCCGCGCGATGCCGAGCAATGGACCTTCAAGGTGGTCGGCCGTGAAAAGGTCAAGACCGCCCAAGGCGAGACGGAGGCGCTGCACCTGTTCCGCAATCCACCACCGGACGACCAGGCCCAGAAGCTCGATATCTGGCTCGCGCCCAAGATGGAGTGGTATCCGGTGCGCCTGAAGTTCACCGATCCCAATGGCGACTATATCGAGCAGGTGCTGGATTCGGTCAACAAAACCCACTAAGCTAGCCACTGTTGAACGCGCGGGGCCTGGGCTGGCAGCGATGCCGCCAGGCCCCGCGTGCTTGTCCCCGTCTCCCTTCCAGCCTTGAGCAAGAACATGTCCGCTACGCCTCCCATCGCCCCCACCCTCAACACCCAAAGCGCCCTGGTGCTTTTTTCCGGTGGCCAGGATTCCACCACCTGCCTGGCCTGGGCGCTGTCGCGCTATGCCCGGGTGGAAACCATCGGCTTCGATTACGGCCAGCGCCACGCCATCGAGCTGCAAGTGCGCCCGGCCCTGCTGCAAAAGATGCAGACCTTCTCGCCCGACTGGCAAGCGCGCCTGGGCGAAGACCACATGATTGACCTGTCGCTGATCGGCAAGATTTCCGACACGGCATTGACCCGCGATGTCGCCATCGCCATGCAGGACAATGGTCTGCCCAATACCTTCGTGCCCGGTCGCAACCTGTTGTTCATGACGGTGGCCGCCACGCTGGCCTATCGCCGTGGCTTGAACGTGCTGGTGGGCGGGATGTGCGAAACCGATTTCTCGGGCTACCCCGATTGTCGCGACGACACCATGAAGGCGCTGCAGGTGGCCCTGAACCTGGGCATGGCCACGCAGCTGAAAGTGGAAACGCCGCTGATGTGGATCGACAAGGCCGACACCTGGTCGCTGGCCGAATCGCTGGGAGGCAGCGCGCTGGTGGACCTGATCCGCGCCGATACCCACACCTGCTACCTGGGCGAGCGCGGCCAGTTGCATGACTGGGGCCATGGCTGCGGCAAGTGCCCGGCCTGCGAGTTGCGCGCACGCGGCTACCAGCAGTACGCGGCACGCAAAACGACCGGCTGATCAGGCACAATAGGCTCACTTCTCCACGCCCGAGCCTCATGCCCATCACACCCTCCCAGCTCATCGCCCGGAGTACCGCCGCCCTGCTGGTGGTGCTGGCCGGCGCCGAGATCGGCCGCCGCCTGGCCGACCTGCCCAGCCTGCCGACGCTGGTCGACCTGCAATTCGACCTGACCCCGCGCAGCCAGAGCTACAAGGTGTTCCAGGCCAACCCGATTGCCCGCTCCAGCCATCCGCAGCCGCTACCCACGGCGCTGCGCGCGCTGGACATCCAGGTGCCGTGGAAGGATGGCCACAGCCTGTCGGTCAGCGATTTCCTCAAGACCACCGCGGCCCATGCCTTCGTGGTGGTGCAGGATGGCCGCGTGGTCTACGAGCGCTACATCGATGGCTACGATGCCAACACCCGCTTCGCCTCGTTCTCGGTGGCCAAGTCCTTCGTCTCGGCGCTGACCGGCGTGGCCTTGCAGCAAGGCAAGATCAAGTCGCTCAATGAACCCATCGGTCGTTATCTCAACCGCACCGAGATCGCCCCGGCCTACGCCAACATCACCATCGGCCAGTTGCTGGACATGCGTTCGGGCATCGATGTACAGGAAAACTATGGCGGCTCGCTAGTCTCGCCGGTGGTACGCATGTTCGTCAGCACCGACCTGCAACGCTTCATCGCGCGCCGTGACGGCCTGCGCTTTACGCCCGGTTCGCGCTTTGAATACCGCAGCATCGATACCCTGGTGCTATCGCGCGTGCTGGCCCGCGCCACCGGGATGCGCCTGTCCGACTTCGCCCAGCAAGCCCTGTGGGAACCGCTGGGCATGGAACAGGAGGCGACCTGGAGCGTGGATAGCCAAGAGCATGGCGTGGAAAAGGCCTTCTGCTGCCTCAACACCACTGCCCGCGACCTTTCCCGATTGGGCTTGCTCTATCTCGATGGCGGGCGCGTCGGCCAGCAGCAGATCGTCAGCCCTACCTGGGCCGCCGAACCGCGCCAGCCACTCAACAACAGCAATACGCTGGACTACCGCGACGGCTGGTGGATCCCGCCCGGCAATGCGGTGGACCGCGACTTCTCGGCCATCGGCGTGTTCGGCCAATACCTCTACATCAACCCGGCCACGCGCACGGTCATCGTCAAGTTGAGCGACTACGGAGTGGAACAGGATGAAGTGCTGACCCTGCTGGCCATGCGCAGGATCAGTCATTACTTGGCGGGGAAGGATTGAATTGGCGCTGCTTCATTGGCCCGTGCAATAAAAAAACCGCCTGTCTTGCAACAGGCGGTTTTTGCTGAATCCTAAAAATATATAAACGATATAAACAGTTTATTTTTTCGATACCAGCTTCTGCAGTTCGCATCAGAACAATTCGTTCTTCATCTGCGTCTTGGCCTTTTCTTCTTCCGGCGTCATCCCGCCGTGGTCGCCCATGCCCAGGTCGCGCACCATGGCGCTGGGCGGGAACTCGGAGTAGTAGTATTCACCGCCCGATTCGTCACGCCTCCG
>NZ_BADI01000994.1:0-3360 GCF_000333555.1 Herbaspirillum sp. B65
GGCGAGGAGCTCACCGACAACACGCCAGGTACGTGGCGCATGACGGTATCGAACTGGTCCTGGTAGCGACCGAAGGCGACCTTGTCGCAGGAGTTGGCGGGCGTGGCCAGGATCACGGTCAGCCAGTCCAGGCCATTGCCGTAGTTGTCGGCGATCCAGCGGGCATCCTGGTTGTAGCGCGCATTGGCGTGCAGTTCCGGGGCGCCCGGTTGCAGCGTGCCGACCAGGCGGTCGTGGCTGTACCAGGCCGAGCCGGCCAGCACCAGCAGGGTGAGCACCACGATGCTGCGCGCCACCTTGGGTTGCGCTGCACGCGACAGCACTGCCAGCCAGCGCCCGCGGGCCTGCTGGGCCCGCATGGCGGCCTCGGCATAGGTCTTGCCGACCTTGAGCAAGGACGCCGCCAGCGGCAGCATCACCAGATTGGTGATGATCTTGTAGCCCACGCCGATGGAGGCAGTGATGGCCAGCTCGCGCACCATCGGGATGGGGATCATCACCAGCGTGATGAAGGACACCAGGGCTGTCACCAGCGCCAGCACGCCCGGAATGAGCAAGCCCTTGAAGCTGGCGCGCGCCGCGGCTTCGCAGGATTGGCCGCTGGCAATGCCGCGTACGATGGTATTGATCTGCTGCACGCCATGCGAGACGCCGATGGCAAACACCAGGAAGGGCACCAGCACCGCCAGCGGATCGAGCCCATAACCCAACAGGCGCAGGGTGCCGAACTGCCACACCAGCGACACCAGCGAGCAGGCCACCGGCAGCAGCGTGAAGGGCAGCGAGCGGCAGTACCAGTACACCGCCACCGTGGTCAGCAGCAGCGCCATGGCGCAGAACTTCAACACGCCTTCGGCACCATCGGCCACATCACCGATCTGCTTGGCAAAGCCGATGATCTGCACTTCGAAGTCGGCGTTCTCGTACTTGGCGCGCAAGTCGTTCAAGAGCTTGTTGTAGGCCAGGTAATCGACCTTGTCGCCCTTGGCGTCGAACTCGTTGATCTCGGCCACGATCATGGCGCTGTCCTGGTTGCGCGAGATCAGGGTGCCGACGAAGCCGCCATTGAGCGCCGTGTTGCGGATCTGTTCGATACTCTCGGGCGTGAGGGCCGAGGGGATCACGGTGCCGGGAATGACCGGGTCGGCGCGAAAGCCTTCCTCGGTGATTTCGTTGACGAAGGTATTGGGCGTCCATAGCGATTGCACGCCCAACCGGCTGATGTTGGGCAGGAACATGACGGCCTGGGTCATCTCCGACAGGCGGGTCAGTCCCTCCTTGGTCCAGATGCTGCCATGGCGTGCACGCAGCACGATGTTCAAACGATTGGCGCCGAGCACGTCGTCGCGATATTGCTTGAAGGTGTCGATGTATTCGTGATGGGTCGGCATCTGTTTTTCGAAGCCGGCGTCCATGCGCAATTGCAGGGCGAAGAAAGACAGCACGGCGGTGCAGGCCAGCAGTACCAGCAGGATGGGAATGCGCAAGCGGAACAGACAGGCTTCGAGTCGGTCCAGGCTCAACAGGGAAGGGGCGGTGGGCATGATGCGGTGTTCTCGGTCTCGGGGGCTGGGGTCTTGGATCTGGGACAAATAGGCGTGCCGCCCGTAGGCGGCAGCCAGGACGATGCACCACGGACCGTGGAGGGTCCGGGCGCAGCGGGTCAGAAGTTGCGACTGATGGTCATGCCATAGAAGCTGCGGTCCCGCAGCGGCTGGTCGAATACGCTGGCGCCGCCCCAGAACTTGGCCATGTTCAGCGCCACCTGCCACTTGGCCGGGTTCTGGGTGAAGGTGACGGTGAAGTTGGCCATCTTCGCGCCTTCCATGAAGGTCGCCATGGCATTGGGTGTGCGGCCCTTGACGGCATGGAAGAAGTAGACCTCGGGAATGACCTGCCAGCCTGGAATCACCGAACCATCGTAGACCCAACTGAAGTCGAAGTTGTAGCCATACGACGTCGCGCTGCCCACGCCTGGGGTAGTGCCGCCATTGGCCAGTGTGCTGTTGGCATTGGCGGTGGTGTCATAGCCCCAGCCCCACAGACCGGCCGCCACGGGAATGCCGCCATAGGCGTTTTTCAGGTTGGGATACTTGATGGCCACCGCTTCGGCCATCAGCGTGGCGGTATCGGCGCCCAGGGCCTTGAGGACGGCACCGTGTTCGCTTGGGCTCAGGTTGAGCATGGCGGTGACGGCCAACTGGTACTTCTGGCTCTCGATATAGCACTTGCCATTGATCATGCACAGGCCGCCATTGGCGTTGGGCACCGAGCCATTGAGCGCGACTGCATCCTTGGGTCGATACGACAATTCAGTGCCGATGGCCCAGTTGCCCAGCGGGAAGTTGGCCGACAGGCCCACCATCTTGCGGTCTTCCAGATAGGAATAGCCCAGTCCGCTGGCAGTGTTGGCGGTGGAGAGCACGGGCGACTTGTCATGATAGTTCATCACGTACAGGCCGAAGTTCACGTCCGCTCCCGGTGGCGTATAGCGCAGCGCCACGCCGTACTGACCGGTGGAACGCGGGCGGCTGGTGGTGGGCACGCCCAGCGCCTCGGCACCGATGCCCACCGTGGCGGTGGACCAATAGCTGCCCACCGGCGGGAAGTAATTGGTTTCCCATCCTTGTTGTAGATAGGTTTCCACCGAGAAGCCGCGCCCCAGTCCGGTGGCGAAGTTGACCATGGGCGCGGGCAGGATGGCTTCCTTCAACTGTGTGCCCGGATTGGACAGACGCATCAGGTCGACCGCGTTGGTCTGGTTGATGCCACCGGCGATGAATAGGCTTTCACCCCAGTTCACCACCTGGTTACCCACGCGGATGCGGGCGCGTTCCTCGCCCAGGTCGAACGACTTGCTCACCCACAGGTCCAGCAGGCGCACCTTGGAATGCAGCTCGTTGGTGGCCTCATCCGACAGCGAGCGACCGGTCGGGTTGGCGCCGCTGATGTTGCCGGTATTGCGGGTGGCCGAGAAGTCGCGCAGCCAGCTCACGCGGCCCAGGAACTTGACGTCCTCGGGCATGTTCAGCAGCAGTTCATGCGTGCCCTTGAGGTAGGTGGTGAAGCGGTCGCCGCGGTTGTAGTTCAGGTCGCCCTGGTCATTGAGCGAGGACAGCGCATCGGCACAGCCGGCCGGCGCGCTGGGGCCGGAAGCCGGTGTCGCATTGCCGCCGCTGCTGCCGATCACCAGGCCGCAGCCTTGCTTGCTGGCGCGCACCCCCACGCCCAAGGACACGGTGGAGTCGAAGTTGCCGGAGACCGTCTCGCCTTCGAAGGTGATGGCCTGGGCGCCCCCGCTGCACAGCGTGGCGGCGGCCAGGGCGATGATCCTGTGTTGCATTTGCTTGTTCATGTTAT
>NZ_BADI01000993.1:0-8474 GCF_000333555.1 Herbaspirillum sp. B65
CAGTCCCGCATACAGCAACTGGTCCTGCACGTGGACTTCCAGCGCGTGGACGCTTCCCAGAAGCTGCACACCAAGGTGCCCCTGCACTTCGTGAACGCTGAAGTCTCGCCGGCCGTCAAGCTGCACGGCGGCATCATCAGCCACGTCGCTGCTGAACTGGACGTGACCTGCCTGCCCAAGAACCTGCCCGAGTTCATCGAAGTCGACCTGTCCAAGCTGGACGTCGGTCAATCGATCCACCTGGGCGACCTGAAGCTGCCCAATGGCGTCACCGCCGTGACCCAGGAAAACCTGACCATCGCCACCGCTACCGTGCCGGCTGGTCAAGTGGCTGCTGAAGGTGAAGCTGCTGCTGGCGGCGCTGAAGAAGCCAAGTAATTCGCTTCATTCGCACGCAAGAAAAAACCCGCCGGGATTTTCCGGCGGGTTTTTTCGTTAACGGTGCTTTAATCAGGGGGCGTTGATGTAAGTGCTTTGATGTCAGAACTCTGAAGTCAGAACTCTGATCAGTGAGCTGTGATCAGAGTTCTGACGACGGCGCGGCATCCGGCGCGCCGCCCTCACGGACCTTACTTCTGGGCCGCTGCGCCGGCCACCGCACCTGCGGTCGCACTGCCCGAGGCCGCGCCCACCAGCGCGCCGGTGGTAGCGCCCTTGGCCAGCAGCGGCGTGACGTGATCGAGGAACTGCCGGCCCTCGGGCGTCTGGCTCAATGCCGCCAACATGCCAGTCAGCTTGGTGCCGCCCGCCGGGGTGAAGAGGTCGCCCAGGCTGGCCACGCCCTGCTGCATATCGCCGGCATTGGCGATCACCTTGAGGTCGGCGTGCTGCATGGCGCGCGCCATCTCCAGGCCCACATCACGTCCCACCTCGACCTGCTTGATGGTGATCAGGTATTGCTGGTAACCGGCATTGGCGCCGATTTCCTTGGCCAGCTGGATCTGCGTGGTCACCGGCGCCATCAGCATGGCCTGCTCGGCAGCAGCAGCGGCCTCACCACGGGCGCGGATACCATCGGCTTCCTTGAGCGCGGCGGCCAGGTCGCCTTCGGCCTTGGTGGTCACCGCCTGCTTCTGGGCGTCGGCGTTGATGACCTGCACCTGCTTCTGGGCGTCCGCATTGACCACGGCCACCTGCTTTTCCTGCTCGGCGCGCACGGCAGCGACGTCACGGGCAATTTCCGCACCGCGCACTTCCTGCACCTTCTTCACATCCATGTCGCGCTCGGTGGTGGTCTTGGCGGCCGCCTTGATTTCCTGCTGGGCCTGCTCGTTGGCGATACCCACCTGCTTTTCCTTTTCCGCCGTGCGCAGGCCGATCTGCTGGGCCGCATCCTGACGCTGCACTTCCACCGTCCGCTTGGCATCGATCTCGGCCAGCTCGGCCTGGCGCTGGTTCTCGGCCACCTTGACGCGGCTTTCCATGTCGATGCGCGACTTTTCCTTGGCCATCACATTGTTGATGACATTGCTGCCATTGGCATCGCGCAGGTCCATGAATTCGATGGTCTTGACCGGCAGCACACCCCACTGCGAGATCTGCTCCTGCACTTCCGCCGTGAACTGCGCACCCAGCTCGGCGCGCGACTGCATGATGTCTTCCAGCGCATTGGTGGCCAGCACGCGGCGCACCGCCCCTTGCAGCACGGCCTTGAGGTCGGTATGCAAGGCGTCGAAAGTGGCCACGCGCTGGGCCGCGGTCTCGGCATTGTCCACGCGGAAGAAGGCCACGGCATCGATGACGAAGGGCAGACGCTCCTTGTCATAGGCTTCGTAGTTGTTCAACGCGACCTGGAAGATACTTTCCGGGAATTCGGTCACCGTGATACCCAGCTTGGGCACCCAGCTCGGCCAGGCATAGTAGGTGTTGCCGGCCGGCTTGCCGCGGCCGTAGGGGGTGCTGGAATGCGACGTCTGGACGATGTGCACCATGTTGGTCGGCACCACGCGCCGCAGGGTGACGGCGATGATGACGATCAGGGCCAGCAGCAGGACGGCTGCCGCGATCAGGCCCAACTCCAGGATATTCATATTATTCATACCTCTCCTTGTGGATGAAAGACGGATCAGCTTGGACCGACCCGGACAACAGAAATTGCACAAGAGCATGACCTTTGATGAGGTCTATTCAGCTCCAGTACAAAATCCGAGGGGCTCTCATCCTACAGGAACTCTTCCTTGGCACAATTTTCAGCCAAAAGAAGAAGCGGGGCATCACATCATTACGACCTGGGCGGCGCATGGGCCACCCCATCTGGTTCACTTGCCGTCATGCAGCCAGGCTGCTCGCTGGCGTACCACCGCCACCGGACGGCCCAGCGCCTTGAGGCTGATCTGTGGCGCGCTATCGGCCTTGAGCTTGACGCTGAACTCCATGAGCTCATCACGACGGAAGGCATGGACGCGCACCGTATCGTTGAGGCGATAGCGCCCCAGCAGCCCGTCCGGCCCGGAGGCCGGCACGCGCAAGCCATCGATGGCCACCAGCAGGTCGCCCGCCGACAGCCCCGCCTGCATGGCCGGGCCACCTTCGTAGACGGCGGCCAGCTTGGCATCGCTGCCGTCCTTGCCGATGCGTGCACCCAGCCAGGGCTTGGCGTCGGCCGGCAGGCTGGCCTCATAGGCTACGCCAAAGGCAGGCAGCAAGTCTTCCAGCGGCACATCCTCGGTGCCACGGATGTGGCGCTCATAGAAACGCTTGAGGTCGGCACCGCTCAATTCTTCCAGCAAGGCCAGGATGCCCTCTTCCGGTACACCCTGCTGTTTGCCTGCATAGAAATCACGGCCAAAGCGGGTCCACAGGCCGCGCATCACATCGTCCAGCGAACGACGGCCACGGGTCTGTTCACGGATGCTCAGGTCCAGCCCCAGCGCCACCAGCGAACCCTTGGTGTAGTAGCTGACGATGGCATTGCTGGCGTTTTCATCCTGGCGGTAATACTTGACCCAGGCATCGAAGCTGGACTCGGCCACGCTCTGCTTCTTGCGCCCGCTACCACGCAGCACGCCGGTTGCGGTCTTGCCCACCAGTTTCAGATATTGCTCGGTATCGATCACACCGGTACGCACCAGGAACAGGTCGTCGTAATAGCTGGTGACACCTTCGAAGAGCCACAGCAGCGAGGTGTAGTTTTCCTGGCGCAGATCGTAGGGCGCGAACACCGCCGGCTTGATACGCTTGACGTTCCAGGTGTGGAAATACTCGTGGCTGCACAGGCCCAGGTAGGTACGATAGCCATCGCTCTGCTCCGGCTTGCCCTTGACCGGCAGGTCGGCGCGCGCGCAGATCAGTGCGGTGGAGGCGCGATGCTCCAGGCCGCCATAGCCATCGCCCACGGCCAGCGTCATGAAGACGTAGCGGTCCATGGGCGCGCGCTTGCTGCGCGGCTCGAAGAAGGCAATCTGGGCTTCGCAGATCTTCTTGAGGTCATCGCACAGGCGCGCCAGGTCCAGGTTGGGTATGCGACCGGTGATGACCACATCATGTGGCACGCCATGGGCCTGAAAGCTGGCCAGGGCGAAGTCGCCGAGCTCTACCGGATGATCGATCAATTCATCATAGTTCTGCGCCACGTAGGTACCGAAGCCATAGCGCTTGGCCTTGAGTTCGGACATCGCCGTGGCCACGCGCCAGCGCTTGAAGTCCTCGCCTGCGGGACGGACGATCTCCACCACGTGCTGGCCCTCTTCAAAGCCATGCGCTGCCAGGAACACGCTGGTGCCATTGAAGAAGCCATGGGTGCGATCCAGGTGCGCGGTGCGTACCGACAGATCCCAGGCATAGACCTGATAGTGCAGCGTCAGTGCGCCCTTGCAGGGAGCGGCTTGCCAGGTGTGCTTGTCGCGCTTTTTGACGGCCACCTTGCGGCCATTGGACTCGCCGCGCAAGGTCACGATGTTCTTGCCGAATTCGCGGATCATGTAACTGCCCGGGATCCAGGCCGGCAGCGAGAACACCTGGCCATCAGCGGCCGGGGTATCGACAGTGAGCGTGACGTCGTAGAGATGAGAGGCGGGATCGAGGGAAGTGATGCTGTAGCGGATCGGGGTGGGGGTGGAGGTGGAGGTTGCCATTGTGGTGCGAACTCGGGATGGTGCCGGCGTGCGGCGATGGGCCATTTTACACTTGCCCCCCGTTGCCATGTCGCGCCTGCGCGCAGACGAAAAAAAGCCCGGACCGACTTGCGTCGGCCCGGGTCCAGAGTCACACGAACTACACTGTCATACGCTTTACATCATATAAATCATTTACTACAGGTCGGCGGGCCGCCTATCAGCGCGGCAGCAGTGAAGAACCCATCAAGAACTCATCCACCGCCCGTGCACACTGGCGACCTTCGCGAATCGCCCACACCACCAGCGACTGGCCGCGACGCATGTCGCCTGCTGCAAAGACCTTCTCAACCGAAGTCTTGTAGCAGCCTTCGCCATCGGTGGTGGCCTTGGCATTGCCGCGGGCATCCTTCTCGACGCCGAAGGCGTCCAGCACCTGCTGCACCGGCGAGACGAAGCCCATGGCCAGCAGCACCAGGTCAGCCTTGATCTCGAATTCCGAATCCGGCACTTCGACCATCTTGCCGTCCTTGAACTCGACGCGTGCGGCGATCAGCTTCTCGACCTTGCCGCCCTTGCCTTCCAGACGCTTGGTGGTGACCGCAAAATCGCGCTGGCAACCTTCCTCGTGCGAGGAAGAGGTGCGCAGCTTGATCGGCCAGTAAGGCCAGACCAGCGGCTTGTTTTCCGACTCGGGCGGTTGCGGCATCAGTTCGAACTGGGTCACCGAAGCAGCACCATGACGGTTGGAGGTGCCGACGCAGTCAGAGCCAGTATCGCCACCGCCGATGACGACCACGTTCTTGCCGGTGGCCATGATCTGGTTCTTCAGCTTGTCGCCGGCATTGACCTTGTTCTGCAGCGGCAGGAAGTCCATGGCGAAATGCACGCCCTTCAGTTCGCGGCCCGGGACCGGCAGGTCACGCGGGGACTCGGCGCCACCGGCGATGACCACCGCATCGAATTCCTTCTTCAGCTCTTCGGGCGTGACGGATTCCTTGGACCAGTTATTGACGGTCTCGGGGAAGTCCTTGCCGACGAACACACCGGTGCGGAAAGTGACGCCTTCGGCCTTCATCTGTTCCACGCGCAGATCGATGTGCGACTTTTCCATCTTGAAGTCGGGGATGCCATAACGCAGCAGGCCGCCGACGCGATCATTTTTTTCGAACACGGTCACGTCGTGACCGGCGCGCGCCAGCTGCTGGGCTGCGGCCAGGCCGGCAGGACCGGAACCGACCACGGCGACCTTCTTGCCAGTCTTGATGGCGGCCGGTTGCGGCACCACCCAGCCGTTTTCCCAGCCCTTGTCGATGATGAAGTGCTCGATCGACTTGATGCCCACGGCATCGTTGTTGATGCCCAGGGTGCAGGCCGCTTCGCAGGGGGCCGGGCAGATGCGGCCGGTGAACTCGGGGAAGTTGTTGGTCTGGTGCAGGGTGTCCAGGGCTTCCTTGTAGTTGCCGCGATAGACCAGGTCATTCCAGTCGGGAATGATGTTGTTGACCGGGCAGCCGTTGTTGCAGAAGGGGATGCCGCAGTCCATGCAACGTGCGCCCTGGATCTTGGCGTCGGCGTCGCTCAAGTGCAGGACGAATTCCTTGTAATGCTTGGTACGCGCGGCAGGTGCCTCGCTGGCCTCTTTCAGGCGCTGGTACTCCATGAAACCGGTGGCTTTTCCCATTTTCCTCTCACATTCTCGCTAAGGATTGCGGCGGGCTGCGCTCTCACTCTGGGTGGCGCCACGCCCGCCGGCGTGCTTGATTGATTAGTCCGATCACTGCCTGCGGATGGATCAGGCGGCGACCTTTTCCTTCTTCGTTTCGGCAGCGGCGGCCAGTTCGGCCAGCGCGCGCTTGTACTCGGTCGGGAACACCTTGACGAACTTGGCGCGCGACGCCGCCCAGTTATCCAGCAGGTAGCGCGCACGCGTGCTGCCGGTGTACTTGAAGTGGCGTTCAATCAAGCCGCGCAGGATGGCTTCGTCGGTCTGGCGTTCGCCACCGCGCAGCAGGCTGTGCCAGACGTTGCGGCCCAGGGTCTGCTCCTGCTCGGTGTCGGACAAGACCTTTTCCAGGCTGACCATGGCGGTATTGCACTTGCCGGCGAAGTCACCTTCCGGGTCATACACGTAGGCGATACCACCCGACATACCGGCAGCGAAGTTGCGGCCGGTATTGCCCAGCACCACCACGGTGCCGCCGGTCATGTATTCGCAACCGTGGTCGCCGGTGCCTTCCACCACCGCGGTGGCGCCGGAGTTGCGCACCGCGAAGCGCTCGCCGGCCACGCCGTTGATGAAGGCTTCACCGCTGATGGCACCGTACAGGACGGTATTGCCGGAGATCATGTTGTCCACCGCACGACCACGGAACTCAGTGTTGGGACGCACGATGATGCGGCCACCCGACAAGCCCTTGCCCACATAGTCGTTGCCTTCGCCGACCAGGTCCAGGGTCACGCCCTTGGCCAGGAAGGCGCCAGCGGACTGGCCTGCGGTACCTTGCAGCTGGATGTGGATGGTGTCGTCCGGCAGACCTTCGTCACCGTAACGCTTGGCCACTTCACCGGAGAGCATGGCGCCGACGGTGCGGTTGAGGTTCTTGATCGGAGAGATGAAGGACACCTTCTCGCCCTTTTCCAGCGCGATCTTGGCTTGTGCGATCAGCTTGTGGTCCAGTGCCTTGTCCAGGCCGTGGTCTTGCACATCGGTGTGGTACACCGGCAGCTTCGACTCGGGCTGATGGAAGATGCGGCTGAAGTCCAGACCCTTGGCCTTCCAGTGGGCAATCGCCTTGGAGCGGTCCAGCAGGTCGGCGCGGCCGATCAGGTCGTCGAACTTGCGGATGCCCAGTTGCGCCATGATCTGGCGCGCTTCTTCGGCGATGAAGAAGAAGAAGTTGACCACGTGTTCCGGCTTGCCGGAGAACTTGGCGCGCAGCACCGGATCTTGCGTAGCCACGCCCACCGGGCAGGTGTTCAGGTGGCACTTGCGCATCATGATGCAGCCTTCGACCACCAGCGGTGCGGTAGCGAAACCAAATTCGTCCGCGCCCAGCATGGCGCCGATGACGACGTCGCGGCCGGTCTTCATCTGGCCGTCAGCCTGGACGCGGATGCGGTTGCGCAAGCCGTTCAGGACCAGGGTCTGCTGGGTTTCCGCCAGGCCCAGTTCCCACGGGGAACCAGCGTGCTTGATCGAGGACAGCGGCGAGGCACCAGTACCGCCATCGTGACCGGCGATGACCACGTGATCCGACTTGGCCTTGGCCACGCCGGCGGCGACGGTACCGACACCCACTTCGGAGACCAGCTTGACCGAGATGGACGCGCGCGGGTTGACGTTCTTCAGGTCGTGAATCAGTTGGGCCAGATCCTCGATGGAGTAGATGTCATGGTGCGGCGGCGGCGAGATCAGGCCCACGCCCGGCACCGACACGCGCAGCTTGGCGATGTATTCCGAGACCTTGTGGCCGGGCAGCTGGCCGCCTTCGCCAGGCTTGGCGCCCTGGGCCATCTTGATCTGGATCTGGTCGGCCGAAATCAGGTATTCGGCGGAGACGCCGAAACGGCCCGAGGCCACCTGCTTGATGCGCGAACGCAGCGAGTCGCCTTCCAGCAGCGGGATATCGACTTCGATGTGTTCGCGACCGATTTCCGAAGCCAGGGTGGCACCTTGCTTGATGGGGATGCCCTTCAGCTCGTTGCGATAACGGTTGACGTCTTCACCACCTTCGCCGGTGTTGGACTTGCCGCCGATACGGTTCATGGCGATGGCCAGCGTGGCGTGCGCTTCGGTCGAGATCGAGCCCAGCGACATGGCGCCGGTGGCAAAACGCTTGACGATTTCCTTGGCCGGTTCCACTTCATCGATCGAGATCGCCTTGGACGGGTCGATCTTGAACTCGAACAGGCCGCGCAGCGTCATGTGACGCTTGGACTGGTCGTTGATGATCTGGGCGTATTCCTTGTAGGTGTTGTAGCTGTTCGAACGGGTCGAGTGCTGCAGCTTGGCGATCGCGTCCGGCGTCCACATGTGCTCTTCGCCACGGATACGGAAGGCATATTCGCCACCGGCGTCCAGGGCGTTGGCCAGCACCGGGTCGGCGCTGAAGGCGGCGGTATGCAGACGCAGCGCTTCCTCGGCCACTTCGAACACGCCGATGCCTTCGACGTTGGAGGCGGTGCCCTTGAAGTACTTGTCCACCAGCGTCTTGGACAGGCCGATGGCTTCGAAGATCTGCGCGCCGCAGTAGGACATGTAGGTCGAGATGCCCATCTTGGACATGACCTTCAGCAAGCCCTTGCCGACTGCCTTCTGGAAGTTGTAGATGGCCTTTTCCGGCGACAGGTCGCCCGGCAGCCCCTTGGCCATGTCGGCCAGGGTATCCATCGCCAGGTACGGGTGGATCGTTCGGCGCC
>NZ_BADI01000992.1:0-1390 GCF_000333555.1 Herbaspirillum sp. B65
GGATTTGATTCCGGCATTCCAAGGTTCGAATCCTTGTTCCCCTGCCATTTAATTCGGACAGGCCTTTTGTTCAGGCCCGGGTCCAGTCAGAAAAATAAGCCGTCAATGTGAGACTGATCAAGTCAAGCATTGTCGGCTTTTCGACTTTTTAACGATTGCATTCCAGGGATACCCACATGGCACTTGAGAACCTGATGGTTTTTACGGGCAACGCCAACCCCGAACTGGCGCGCGGCGTCGCTGAGAAACTCGGTATCCCGCTGGGCAAGGCCAACGTTTCCAAGTTCTCCGACGGCGAAGTCATGGTCGAGATCAATGAAAACGTTCGCGGCAAGGACGTCTTCGTGCTGCAGTCCACCTGCGCACCGACCAATGACAACCTGATGGAAATCATGATCATGGTCGATGCCTTGAAGCGCGCCTCGGCCGGTCGCATCACCGCCGCCATCCCCTACTACGGTTATGCCCGCCAGGATCGTCGCCCGCGTTCGGCGCGCGTGGCGATCTCGGCCAAGGTGGTGGCCAACATGCTGCAGGAAGCCGGCGTCGAACGCGTGCTGATCATGGATCTGCACGCCGACCAGATTCAGGGCTTCTTCGATATTCCGGTGGACAACATCTACGCTTCGCCGATCCTGCTGGGTGACCTGGTCAACAAGAACTACGACGACCTGCTGGTGGTCTCTCCCGATGTGGGCGGCGTGGTGCGCGCGCGTGCGCTGGCCAAGCGTCTGAACTGCGACCTGGCCATCATCGACAAGCGTCGCCCCAAGGCCAACGTCTCCGAAGTGATGAACATCATCGGTGAAGTCGAAGGCCGCAACTGCGTCATCATGGATGACATGGTCGACACCGCCGGCACCCTGACCAAGGCCGCCGAAGTGTTGAAGGAACGTGGCGCCAAGAAGGTGGTGGCCTATTGTACGCACCCGGTGCTGTCGGGTCCGGCCATCGATCGCATCGCCAATTCGCCGCTGGATGAACTGGTGGTCACCGACACCATCCCGCTGTCGCCGGCGGCACGCGGCTGCCCCAAGGTGCGTCAGTTGACCTGCGCCGACCTGCTGGCCGAGACCTTCAAGCGCATCACCAAGGGTGACTCGGTGATGTCGCTGTTTGCTGAATAAGATTTGCATTCGCCTCGCTGCAGTGTTCGGCAGCGAGGTTTTTTCGTATTCCCTGGTCGCGGGGAATATTTACCTTACGGGGCAACCGTCCATGGAATGATTCCACGACGAGCCCCGCCAACATTGGAGTTATCAAATGAAAGTGATCGCCTTTGCGCGTAATGAACAGGGCACCGGGAGCGAGCCGCCGCCTGCGTCGCGCGGGTCAAAACCCGGGTATCGTCTACNGTGGCGCCGCTGCCCCGTTGAACATCGCCGTTGAC
>NZ_BADI01000991.1:0-3878 GCF_000333555.1 Herbaspirillum sp. B65
GCTTCCAGCCCGAGCAGGCCGCCGCCGATGACCACTGCATGGCGGTGCGTGCGCGCGGCCTGCAGCATGGTGTCCACATCCTGGATGTCGCGAAAGGCGATCACGCCCGGCAATTGATGGCCCGGCACCGGGATGATGAAAGGCGTGGAACCGGTGGCCAGCAACAGGCGGTCGTACTTCACGCTCAGGCCGGACTTGGCGTGGACGCTGCGCAGGCGGCGGTCGATGTGGATCACCGGGTCGCCGGCGTGCAGGGTGATGCCGTTCTCCTGGTACCAGGCGCGCGGGTTGAGCATGATGTCATCGATGCTCTTGTCGCCGGTCAGTACCGGCGAGAGCATGATGCGGTTGTAGTTGCCGTGCGGCTCGGCGCCGAAGACGGTGATGTCATACAGGTCCGGTGCGAGCTTGAGCAATTCCTCCACCGTGCGCATGGCAGCCATGCCATTGCCGACCACCACCAGCGATGGCTTGGCTTGATCCTTGTCGGCGCTGGTCTGCATGTCAGCCACCGATCCAGACTTTACCCTCGGCAATGCGCGCCGGCCAGGCCGGTACCGAGTTGGCGGGTTCTTCCAGGCAGTGGCCGGTGGTCAGGTCGAAGTGATGCTTGTAGATGGGCGAGGCTACCACGATGCGTTCCCCCAGGTTGCCCACCAGGCCGCGCGAGAGGACAGCCGCCTGGGCGTTGGGATCATAGTTGCCGATGGCGAACACGCGCGCCTGCGGCGTGCCGGAGGAGCTGTCGATGACGTGGAACACTGCTACCTGCTGGTCGCCCACCAGGGCGGCCACGCCGGTGTTGGGGACGATCTCGGCCAGTTCGCAGATCGGGGTCCAGTGCTTGATTTGTTGGTCGCTGTGCATGATGGGTTCCTTGTATCGTCCTTGGTTCAGACCGTCTCGACGACGACCGGGATATCCAGCAGCTTCTTCTCGGCCACGGTGGCCGGTCGGATCTGTCCGCGTTCCTCGACGAACTGGATGTTGCCATCGGCGGCCTTGCTGTTGACGAAGTGGCGGAAGCGCTTGCGGGTTTCCGGGTCGGTGACGGCCTTCTTCCATTCGCATTCGTAGGTATCGACCACGCGCTGCATGTCGGTTTCCAGCTCGGCGGCGATGCCCAGCTTGTCATCGATGACCACGCTCTTGAGGTACTCCAGTCCACCTTCGAGGTTTTCGCGCCAGGTGCTGGTGCGTTGCAGGCGGTCGGCGGTGCGCACGTAGAACATCAGGAAGCGGTCCACGTAACGGGTCAGCGTGGCTTCATCCAGGTCGGAGGCGATCAGTTCGGCATGACGCGGCTTCATGCCGCCATTGCCACAGACGTAGAGGTTCCAGCCCTTGTCGGTGGCGATGATGCCCACGTCCTTGCCTTGCGCTTCGGCGCATTCACGGGTGCAGCCGGAGACGCCGAACTTGATCTTGTGCGGCGAGCGCAAGCCCTTGTAGCGGTTTTCCAGGCGCACCGCGAAGCCCACGCTATCACCCACGCCATAGCGGCACCAGGTCGAGCCGACGCAGGATTTGACGGTGCGCAGCGACTTGCCGTAGGCGTGGCCGGTTTCGAAGCCGGCGGCGATCAGGGCTTCCCAGATATCGGGCAACTGGTCCACGCGGGCGCCGAACAGGTCCACCCGCTGGCCGCCGGTGATCTTGGTGTAGAGGCCATATTTCTTGGCGATCTGGCCTACCGCGATCAGGCCATCGGGGGTGACTTCGCCACCGGCCATGCGCGGCACCACCGAGTAGGTGCCATCCTTCTGGATGTTGCCGAGGAAGTAGTCGTTGGAATCCTGCAGGCCGGCATGTTCCTTCTTGAGCACGAAGTCGTTCCACAGCGACGCCAGCACATTGGCCACCATCGGCTTGCAGATGTCACAGCCCAGTCCCTTGCCATGCTTGGCCAGCAGTTCATCGAAGCTCTTGATCTGGCCCACGCGCACCAGGTGGTGGATTTCCTGGCGCGAGTAGGGGAAGTGCTCGCACACATGGTTGTTGACGGCCAGGCCCTGTTTCTTCATCTCGGCCTTCATCACCTGGGTGACCAGCGGCACGCAGCCGCCGCAGGCGGTACCGGCCTTGGTACAAGCCTTCAGATCGCCAATTGTCGTCACCCCCGAGGCCACCGCCGCGCACAGCTGGCCCTTGGAGACATTGTTGCAGGAGCAGATCTGTGCGGATTCCGGGAGCGCATCCACGCCCAGACCCGGTTTGGCCTTGCCATCGGATTGCGGCAGGATCAGGAATTCCGGCGACTCCGGCAGCTCGATCTTGTTGAGCATCATCTGCAGCAGGGTGCCGTATTCAGCGGCATCGCCCACCATCACCGCGCCCAGCAGGTGCTTGCCGGATTCGGAAACCACGATCTTCTTGTAGATCTGCTTGCGTTCATCGGTGAACTGATACGAACGGCTGCCAGCTTGCTTGCCATGCGCATCGCCAATGCTGGCCACGTCCACGCCCATCAGTTTCAACTTGGTGCTCATGTCGGCGCCGTTAAATTGCGGCACCTCGATGGCGTCGTCACGGTGCGACAGCAAGTGCTTGGCAGCGGTGCGGGCCATGTCGTAGCCGGGTGCGACCAGGCCGAAGATCTTGCCATTCCACAGGGCGCATTCGCCGATGGCATAGACGGCAGCGTCCGAGGTGAGGCAGCAATTGTCGATGACGATGCCGCCACGCTCACCCACCTTCAGGCCGGCATGACGCGCCAGTTCGTCACGCGGGCGGATGCCGGCGGAGAAGACGATCATGTCGGTTTCCAGGTGCGAGCCATCCTCGAAGTTCATGCGATGGGTGTGCTGCTTGCCATCGACGATCTCGACCGTGTTCTTTTGCGTATGGGCGGTCACGCCCAGTTCTTCGATCTTCTGGCGCAGGATGCGGCCGCCGCTGTCATCGACCTGCACCGCCATCAGGCGCGGTGCGAATTCCACCACATGGGTTTCCAGCTTCAGGTCGCGCAGGGCCTTGGCGCATTCCAGGCCCAGCAGGCCACCGCCGATGACCACGCCGCTCTTGGAACGGTTGCCGCATTCCAGCATCGCTTCCAGGTCTTCGATGGTGCGATAGACGAAGCAATCCTTGCGCTGGTTGCCGGCCACCGTCGGCACGAAGGGATAGGAGCCGGTGGCCAGCACCAGTTTGTCATAGGACAAGATCTGTTCCACACCAGACAAATTGACCCGCACCTGCTTGTGTTCCAGGTCGATCTCCTGGGCCTTGGCGTTGAGCTTGAGGTCGAACTGCACCGGGCTGTGGCCGGCGTCGAAGAAGCCCGGTGCCACCAGCGACAGGTCTTCGGCGCTCTTGCCGGCGAAGAATTCGGAGAGGTGCACGCGGTCGTAGGCCGGGCGCGGTTCTTCGCACAGGATGGTGACATGCAGGTCGCCGGCGCCGCTCTCGGCCAGGCATTCCAGGAATTTGTGGCCCACCATGCCGTGGCCGATGACGATGATCTTCATGGTGTTCTCCTCAGGCTGCGACTTTGTTTTCTACTACGACGGCGTCACCGCTCTTGTCCGATGCGGTAAAGCGGATGGCCACCGCGCACAGGGCCGAGACCGTCACCAGCACGCCCAGCGTGGATAGGGTCTGCTGGGTATTGCCCAGGCCCTTCATCAGGAAGCCCGCCAGCACCGCGCCCACATTGCCGCCGGCACCGATGATGCCGGCCACGCCGCCTAAGGCCTTGCGGTCGATGAAGGGCACCAGCGCATAGGTGGCGCCGCANGCCATGTGGGTGAACAGACCAAAGCAGAGCATGGCGATGACGGCTGCCACCACGCTGCCGGCATGGGCGAACCACAGCANGGCCAGGCCTTCGCCCAGCATCATCACGAACAGCAGGGTGGCGCGACGGTTCAGGCCGCCGG
>NZ_BADI01000990.1:0-1842 GCF_000333555.1 Herbaspirillum sp. B65
GCGGCCGCATGTTGGCCAGGCCGCCGACTTCGCGTCCGCCCATGGCATTGGGCTGGCCGGTGATGGAAAACGGCCCCATGCCGGGCTTGCCGATGCGGCCGGTGGCCAGGTGGCAGTTGATGATGCTGTTGACCTTGTCGCTGCCTACCGAGGATTGGTTCACGCCCATCGAGAATCCGGTGACCACTTTATCGGTCTCGGCGAAGGCCTGGTAGAAGGCCAGCAAGTCTTGCAGATCGACCTTGCACAGGCGCGCTACCGTGGCGGGATCGGCGCAGTCGGCGTCGGCCACCGCCAGGGCTTCGTCAAAGCCGTTGGTATGGGCGGCGATGAAGGCGTTGTCGCGCAGGCCGCGATGGGCCAGGTAGCTCATCAAGCCATTGAAGAGCCAGACATCGGTGCCGGCCTTGATCGGCAGGTGCAGGTCGGCCAATTCGCAGGTCGCGGTGCGGCGCGGGTCGATCACGATCAGGCGCAGGGCCGGGCGGGTTTCCTTCAGCTTGGCGATGCGTTGGAACAGGATGGGATGGCACCAGGCGGCGTTGGCGCCGACCAGGACGATCAGGTCGGCCAGTTCCAGGTCTTCATAGCAGACCGGGACCAGGTCTTCACCGAAGGCGCGCTTGTGTCCGGCTACCGCCGAGGACATGCACAGGCGCGAATTGGTATCGATGTTAGCGCTACCGATATAGCCCTTCATGAGCTTGTTGGCGATGTAGTAGTCCTCGGTCAGCAATTGCCCCGAGACATACAGCGCCACCGCGTTTGGGCCGTGTTCGGCGATGATGCTGGAGAACTTGCCGGCGACCTGCTCCAGCGCTACGTCCCAGGATACCTGCTGCAACGCCCCTTGCGCATCGCGCACTTGCGGATGCAGCAGGCGGCCTTCCAGGTCGACGGTTTCACCGAGGGCCGAGCCTTTGACGCACAGGCGGCCGAAGTTGGCCGGGTGCTGCTCATCGCCCTTGATGCCCAGGCTGCCATCTTGCTGCATCGAGGCTGTGACGCCGCAACCCACGCCACAGTAGGGGCAGGTGCTGCGGGTGGTCGCCACCGTCAGGGCCAGCGGGGTCTGGGAAAGATTCATTGGTATCCTCTGTTACTAATTGCCTTTAGCGTTACAGCTCAGGCCGCCTGCTGGCACATGGCCTGGCCGAACGGCAGTTCGCGGCGGAAGGCGCTGATGTCGCGTCCGCTCTGGATCAGGTCGAAATACCACGGCCCATCCTTGACGTCACCATACAGTACCGCACCCACCAGGCGCGAGCCGCGCAGGACCAGGCGCTTATAGATGCCGCGACGCGGATCGCGCACCACCAGGTCTTCGGTATCGTCGCCGCCGATGAAGTCGCCGGCCGAATACAGGTCCACCCCGGTGACCTTCAGCTTGGTGGCCGTGGCCTGCTGAACGTAACGCCGATGACCGGCACCGGCCAGGTGCGCGCCGCATACCCGGGCCTGGTCCCAGATCGGCGCGACCAGGCCGAAGGTGGCCTGGCGATGCTGCACACATTCGCCCACGGCATAGATGCGCGGATCGTAGGTCTGCAGGGTGTCATCGACGATGATGGCGCGTTCGCAATGCAGGCCGGCCGACTTGGCCAGGGCGATGTTGGGACGCACGCCGGCGGTCATCACCACCAGATCGGCAGGAATGCGGCTGCCATCCTTGAAGCGCACGGCGGTGACGCGATCCGGGCCGATGATTTCTTCGGTGTGGGCGTTGAGCAGGAAGCGCAGGCCCTTGGCTTCCAGTGCCTTTCTGAGCAGCTCGGCGGCGGGCTTGTCCAGTTGCTGGTTCATCAGGGTGTCGGTGACGTGTACCACGGTCACCTCCATGCC
>NZ_BADI01000989.1:0-4134 GCF_000333555.1 Herbaspirillum sp. B65
GTTGCAGCCCCGAAACCGGCCATGCGCGCGCTGGGGTTGTGCGTCAGGCGCAGCAGGGCGAGCAGGTCCTTGATGTGGGTGCTTTCCAGGAACTTGAGACCGCCGAATTTCACGAAGGGGATGTGGCGGCGGACTAGTTCCAGCTCCAGCGCGGCACTGTGGGTGGCAGTGCGAAACAGCACCGCTTGCGACTTCAGCGTGAGCCCTTCTTCACGATGGGCCAGGATGCGGTTGGCGACCCATCGCGCCTGTTCGGCTTCGTCTGGAATGACCACCAGTTGCGGCTTGTGCGAGGAGATCTTGTCACTCCAGAGGTTCTTGAAGTGACGTTCCGGGGCATCGGCAATGACGGCATTGGAGGCTTGCAGGATGGCTTGGGTGGAACGGTAGTTCTGCTCCAGCGTCAGCAGGCGTGCCGGTTGCGCGAACAGCGAAGGGAAGTCGAGGATGTTGCGCACCGTGGCGCCGCGGAAGGAATAGATCGATTGCGCATCGTCGCCCACGGCGGTCACGCCGCCGCCATCGGGCTTCATCCTTTGCAGGATCTCGGCTTGCAGGCGGTTGGTGTCCTGGTATTCATCGACCAGCACGTGGTCGAAGCGCGCGCCCACCGATTGCGCGATCTGCGTATCGGAGAGCATCTCGGCCCAGAACAGCAACAGGTCGTCGTAATCCAGCACATGCTGGTTTTCCTTGGCTTGCACGTATTGACTGAAGAGTTCGCCCAGTTGCCGTTCCCATTCGCGGCACCAGGGAAAGTGGCTTGCCAGCACCTGGCCCAGGTCTTGCCGGGTATTGACCACACGTGAATAAATGGACAGGCAGGTGGCCTTCAGTGGAAAGCGCTGCTCGGTGGCTGACAGCCCCAGCTCGTGGCGCAGCAGGCCGAGCAGGTCTTCGGCGTCGCCGCGATCCTGGATGGTGAAGTTTTCTTCCAGGCCGATCACGGTCGCATAGTCACGCAGCAGGCGCGCGCCGATGGCGTGGAAGGTACCCGACCAGGGTAGTTGCGGCGGGGTGGCGCCGGCGGCGAGTCCCAGCACTTCCGCGATCACCTGACCCACGCGCCGGCCCAGGTCGGCGGCGGCGCGGCGTGAGAAGCTCAACAGCAGGATGCGTTGCGGATCGGCGCCCTCCAGGATCAGCCGCGCCACCCGGTGCGCCAGGGTATTGGTCTTGCCGGTGCCGGCACCGGCCACGATCAGCAAGGGCGCCTGCTGTGCCGGCGGCAACTGGCTGCCATGCTCGACGGCGGCGCGCTGCTGCGGGTTCAGGCGCGCAAAGGGATCGTGCTTGGCAGCGGCTGCGCTGCGGGTGTCGGGGGCGTCCTGGACGAAATCTGGCGACATGGGGAGCAGGGAAATTCCTGGGAGGAATAGGGGGAGCAGATGGGTACGGTGGTAGGTACTGTATATATAACCAGGTTCGGATGCAACACTCCTGATACTTGAAATATGAAGCCGGTCCTGGCGAACCTCTGCCGTGGAAGTGAATCTATAGGCTGCACGACGGTGTCACAAAGGGCAAGCGCAAGCCCAGCAGGGCCGGTCAGGGGATGGGCCGAGCGTCCAAACTGTGGCAAACTTCGCGCTTTGCCTTCGCCCGTGTTGGCGTGCGGCCCGACCATCGCATCCTGGCGCGACCGGTTTGGCTGCATTGTTTGCAGGTCCTCTCCCGGAGCAATTTTGAGTCTGATTAAAAACCTGCCGTTCGAATGGCTGGTCGGTATCCGCTATACGCGGGCCGGCAAGCGCAGCGGCCGCAATAGTTTTATTTCCTTCATTTCCCTTATTTCCATGGCCGGCATCGGGCTGGGCGTGGCCGCGCTGATCGTGGTGCTGTCGGTGATGAACGGCTTCCAGAAGGAAGTACGTGACCGCATGTTATCGGTGCTGCCGCATATCGAGGTGTTCGACGCTTCCGGTTCCATGCACGACTGGCAGGCTGTGGCCAAGCAGGCTTTCCAGAACCCGGAAGTGCTGGGCGCGGCGCCCTACGTGGCCGGGCAGGGCATGATGACGCGTGACGACAACCTGCGCGGCGTGATGGTGCGCGGCGTGCTGCCCGAGGAAGAGCCCAAGGTCTCGGACGTGGCCAAGCAGATCAAGCAGGGCAGTTTCGATTCGCTCAAGCCCGGTGAATTCAACATCGTCATCGGCGGCGAGCTGGCGCGCGGGATGCGCGTGGGCCTGGGTGACAAGGTCACGCTGATCGTGCCGCAGGGCCAGGTGACGCCGGCCGGCGTGCTGCCGCGCCTGAAGCAGTTCACCGTGACCGGCATCTTCGAGGCCGGCCATTATGAATTCGATTCTTCGCTGGCCTTCATCGACATCAAGGATGCCGAGACCCTGTTCCGCATGGACGCCCCCACCGGCGTGCGCCTGCGCATCCGCGACATGCTGCAGGCCCCGGAAGTGACCCAGCAACTGGCGCGCACCCTGAGCGGCGACCTCTACCTGCGCGACTGGTCGCAGCAGAACAGCAACTGGTTCGCGGCGGTCAAGACCGAAAAACGCATGATGTTCATCATCCTCACCCTGATCATCGCGGTGGCCGCCTTCAACCTGGTCTCGACCCTGGTCATGACGGTTACCGACAAGCAGGCCGACATCGCCATCCTGCGCACGCTGGGTGCTTCGCCCGGTTCCATCATGAAGATCTTCGTGATCCAGGGCGCGCTGGTGGGCCTGATCGGCACCGCGGTGGGCGTTGGCCTGGGGGTGTTGGTGGCGCTCAACATCGACGTGCTGGTGCCGGCCATCGAGCGCGCTTTCCATGTGCAGTTCCTGCCCAAGAGCATCTACGTGATTTCTGAATTGCCTTCCGAACTGATCTGGTCGGATGTTTACACCATCGGCGGCGTGGCCGTGGTGCTGGCGTTCCTGGCCACGCTGTACCCGAGCTGGGCCGCCGCCCGCGTCAAACCTGCGGAGGCGCTGCGCTATGAATGATCCGATCAAGAACCGCCAGGCCGTGCTGTCGTCGCGTGGCCTGGGCAAGACCTTCACCCAGGGCAAGTATTCGGTGAAGGTATTGGCCAATGTCGATATCGACGTCTACCACGGCGAGCAGGTCGCCATCGTCGGCGCCTCGGGCTCGGGCAAGTCGACCCTGCTGCATCTGCTGGGCGGGCTGGACACCCCCAGCACCGGCACAGTGAGCCTGCAGGGCAAGGACTTTGCCAGCCTGGGCGAGAGCGAGCGGGGCGCCTTGCGCAACCAGTCGCTGGGCTTCGTCTATCAGTTCCACCACCTGCTGCCGGAATTCTCGGCGCTGGACAACGTGGCCATGCCCTTGATGATCCGCCGCGTCAAGCGCGACCAGGCCCAGGAGCAGGCGCGCGAGATGCTGGAGAAGGTCGGCTTGGCGCAGCGTGTGACGCACGTGCCGGGCGAACTGTCCGGCGGCGAGCGCCAGCGGGTGGCATTGGCGCGAGCCCTGGTGACGCGCCCGGCCTGCGTGCTGGCCGATGAACCGACCGGCAACCTGGACCGCAGCACGGCCGATCGCACTTTCGAGCTGATGATCGAACTCTCGCGCACGCTGGGCACGGCTTTCGTGATCGTGACCCACGACATCGAACTGGCCGGACGTTGTGGGCGGATCCTGCGCTTGTCCGACCAGGGCTTGCGCGTGGCCTCACAGCAGCCCTGATGCTTTCCGGGTAAGCTTGCAGTCTTTCGCCGCCGTCTTTTGGGAGACGGCGGCGTGCTTTTGTTTTGAATAGATGAACAGATGGAACATGGAGTCAGCATGAACACCCGCCAATGGCTAGAGACCCTGGTCGCCTTCGATACCACCAGCCGCAATTCCAACCTGGAACTGATCACCACCGTGCGTGACAGCCTGCAACAGCAGGGCATTTCCTCCTGGCTGGCACACAACAAGGAGCAAACCAAGGCCAACCTGTTTGCGACCCTGCCGGCTACCGCCGGCCCCAACGCAGGCAGCACCGAAGGCGGCATCGTGCTCTCCGGTCACACCGACGTGGTGCCGGTCGATGGCCAGAAGTGGGATACCGATCCCTTCAAGATCACCGAGAAGGACGGCAGCCTGTACGGTCGCGGCACGTGCGATATGAAGGGTTTCATCGCCACCGCGCTGGCCATGGTGCCGGAGTTCCTGGCTATGCCG
>NZ_BADI01000988.1:0-1392 GCF_000333555.1 Herbaspirillum sp. B65
GGATCATGCTGACAGCCCCGAAAGTGAAGTTTTGCGCCAGAAGCGTCGCAGCGAGGCGCGCGTGACGGCCACCTCGACACTGCGATCAGCGCCGGTCAGTATCAGGTTCAGCGATGCCAGCGTGCCTGCACGCAGCGACACCAGCAAGGGCGCCAGCCAGTCGCGGTCCAGGTGTTCCAGGTGCTGCAACCACAGGCCCCATTCCTCGGCCAGCGCCGCTTCGGCCAGGGCATCGAGCACCAGCAGGCGCTGGCCGTTGCCCTTGGCGACCTCGGCCGCACCGGTCTGGCCGCTGTCGGCGCCGAAGGCGCGCAGCCAGCCGCGCAGGCCGAAGCTTTGGGTGTAGTGCGCCTGGGCGCTGATGCCAGCGTCGGCGCCGCCCCAGATCCAGATCGAATTGATGGTCTTCTGGCCGCGCATTTCACGTTGTTCGTTAAGCGACTCGGCGAACCACTGCATCTGCACTTCGTTTTGCAGCTTGCGCCAGGCCAGTTCGCCCGGACCTTCCGGCATCCAGATGTCGACATTGCGCCCGCTGGCAGCCGACGGCGTGGAGGTGCGCAGCCCGGCCCAGGCGTCGGCCCGGATGAACCAGGTGCGCTCGTCGCCATACACCAGTTCGTGGCCGATCTCGGTAAACAGCGGCAGGGCGGCGGCGAACAGGCGGCGCGATTCTTCCTCTTGCAGTTGCAACTGGCCGATGTCGGTCAGGACCAGATGGTCGCGCGCCACATGGATATGGGCCGGATGCAGCACGAACCAGTGGCCGGCCTGGGGGGCATGGCCCAGGCCCTGCATCAGCGCGCTGGCGGCGGCTGGACTGGAGTCCTGGGCGCCGGGCGGCAGGCCGAAGCGTTGTGCCAGCCAGTGTTCATGCGGCAGGGCGCGGGAAAACGGATCATGTGCCTGGCGCGGCGCCGCCTTGCCACGCCCCAGCAGCATCGCCAGCGCCGGCGCATGGCTCTGGCGCAACAGATCGCGCGCCAGCTCGGCGGGAGGCAGGGCGAAGGGGATGAGGATGTCGAGTTGATTCATGGGGCGCTATTTTAGCGGCTGGCGGGCCGCTTGGCCTTGATGGCCTGCGCAATCGTTCACTTCAAAGCAGCGTCAGGGTTTGTTCCAGGCGTTCCTGGCGCGTTGCCGGATCAACATGCGCACGCTGTCGGGCATGGGCGTGCGGGCGCCATTGGTCTCGGCCGACAGCCACAGACTGTCTTCGAAATGCGGCAACATGCGCGGGGTGATGAAGCGGCTGCGGATGCCGTTGACATGGCGCTCGCCCTGGGCGGTCTGCTGGGTGAGGTAGAAGCGTTGCGGCACCACCAGGTGCAGGTATTCCTTGGAGCGGGTCATGGCCACATAGAGCAGGCGCCGCTCTTCGGCAATCTCGAC
>NZ_BADI01000987.1:0-16328 GCF_000333555.1 Herbaspirillum sp. B65
CGGAACAGGTCCGTGCTCTTGATGCGGGTGATCGGAGTTCCGTTGGCCGTGGTGCCGGGTTTGTTGCGACGGTCCATGCTGTTGTCGTTCAGTTGGCTCATTACAATCACCTCCTATTAAATGCGAACAATTCTTATTTAGATTATTTGCCATTTGCGGCGGGATTGCAAGTCCTTTTATCGGTGTGATTGATAATTTTTATCATCTGGAGGACAGCCGGACACAGTTCCAGCCTATCAAGCCTGTCAAGCTTGCCAAAAAGAAACGCCCCGCCGCGAAAATCGCGTGCGGGGCGTGCCGGAATTGCTGGAAATTGCCTGGATGAAAGATCAGTCGGGCAAGGCGCCGGTCTCGATGATGCCGCCGCCCAGGCAGACCTCGCCGTCATACAGTACGGCCGACTGGCCGGGGGTGACCGCCCATTGCGGGGTGTCGAAGGCCAGCGAGAAGGTGCTCCCGGCATCGGCGAAACCGCAGGGGACGTCGGCCTGGCGGTAGCGCGTCTTGGCCGACAGCGCCGGCAGTTGCGGCGCGCGGCCGGCCACCCAGCTCACCTGGCCGGCCGAGAGGGTGGGCGAGAGCAGCCAGGGGTGATCATGGCCCTGCACGATGTAGAGGGTATTGTTATCCACATCCTTGCGCGCCACGTACCAAGCATCGCCATGACCATCGGCATTCTGGTGTGCCTTCAAGCCACCGATGCCGATGCCCTTGCGCTGGCCCAGGGTATAGAAGGACAGGCCCACATGCTCGCCCACGGTCTGGCCATCGGCGGTCTTGATCGGGCCGGGCTTGTAGGACAGATAACGGTTCAGGAATTCACGGAAGGGCCGTTCGCCGATGAAGCAGATGCCGGTCGAATCCTTCTTCTTGGCGTTGGGCAATTGCAACTGCTCGGCGATCTTGCGCACTTCGGTCTTGTGGATCTCTCCCAGTGGGAAGATGGTGCGCGAAAGCTGTTCCTGGTTCAGGCGATGCAGGAAGTAGCTCTGGTCCTTGCTGGCGTCCAGCGCCTTGAGCAATTGGAAATCGCCCTGCGGCCCTTGGCGCACGCGCGCGTAGTGGCCGGTGGCGATCAAGTCGGCGCCCAGCTTCATGGCATGGTCGAGGAAGGCCTTGAACTTGATCTCGGCATTGCACAGTACGTCCGGGTTGGGGGTGCGGCCGGCCTGGTATTCGCGCAAGAATTCGGCAAAGACGCGGTCCTTGTACTCGGAAGCAAAATTCACTGCCTCGATATCCACCCCGACCACATCGGCCACGCTGACCGCGTCGATCCAGTCTTCGCGGGTGGAGCAGTATTCCGAATCGTCGTCATCTTCCCAATTCTTCATAAACAGGCCGATGACTTCATAGCCTTGTTGCTTCAACAGCCATGCCGACACCGACGAATCCACGCCGCCCGACATGCCGATGACTACTCTTTTCTTGCTCATGTTGTATCCGTTCGATGCGGTCATCCGTGCCGATGTCCCGCCAAAATGATTCCTTAGCCTCAGCCAGGCAATGCGCCCAGTGCGCTGGGATCGGTATGCACCAGCTCCAGCGGCGCCCGCTGGCCGCGCAGGTAGTCGTCCACGCAGCGCAAGACCAGTGGGCTGCGATGGCGTTCGGCGCAGGCCGCCAGTTCCGCGCGGCTCATCCAGAGGGCGCGCACGATGCCTGCGTCCAGGGGCCGTTGCAGTGCCGCACCGACCGTGCCGGCAAAGGCGAAGCGCAGGTAGGTGACCGACATCCCGCCGCGCGAGGAGGAAACGTTGCGTGAAAGATAAGTACCGACCAAGGCCGTGGGCGTGAAGACATGCGCCGATTCTTCCAGCGCCTCGCGCACGGCCGCCTCGATGAGCGACTCGCCCGGCTCCAGGTGGCCGGCCGGTTGGTTGATACGCAAACCGCCAGCGCTATGCTCTTCCACCATCAAAAAGCGGCCATCGCGCTCGATGATGGCGGCCACGGTGACAGAGGGTTTCCAGACTTCAGACATTGATGACCTCGTGAATCCGTCATTTTACCCTGTCGCGCCCGACTCTTCAGCCTCAAGCCCGTTGCAACAAGGATCTTCGGCCTTTCCTGGCGGCCGGTAAATTTCTGGTTGAACAAGGCCAGTCGTGTAAGATTGGGGTAAGAATCCACAATAAAAGGAGTCAGGAATGAGGATAGCGATCCCCGTCGAAAGCCGCGACGGCGAAACCCGTGTGGCCGCCACCCCCGAAACCGTCAAGAAACTGGTGGCTGCCCGGCATGAAGTGATGGTGGAGTCCGGGGCCGGGATCAAGTCCAGCATTCCTGATGAGGCCTATGTCGCCGTGGGCGCCAGCATCGGCCACGCCGAGGCGGTCTACAGCGCCGAGATCCTGCTCAAGGTGCGCGCGCCCAACGCAGCCGAGCGCGCCCGCATCCAGGCCGGCACCGTGGTCATCGGCATGTTGAACCCGTTCGACGCCGATAACACCGCCGCCATGGCCGCCGCCGGCCTGACCGCCTTCGCCCTGGAAGCCGCACCGCGCACCACCCGCGCACAATCGCTGGACGTGCTCTCCTCGCAGGCCAACATCGCCGGCTACAAGGCCGTGTTGATGGCCGCCAACACTTATCAGCGCTTCATGCCCATGCTCATGACCGCCGCCGGCACCGTAAAGGCCGCGCGCATGTTGATCATGGGCGCCGGCGTGGCTGGTTTGCAGGCCATTGCCACGGCCAAACGCTTGGGCGCGGTGATCGAGGCCTCCGACGTGCGTCCGGCCGTGAAGGAGCAGATCGAATCGCTGGGCGCCAAATTCCTGGACGTGCCCTTCCTGACCGAGGAAGAAAAAGAGATCGCCCAGGGCGTGGGCGGTTATGCCCGTCCCATGCCCCCTGACTGGATGAAGCGCCAGGCCGAACTGGTCCACGAACGCGCCAAACAGGCCGACATCATCATCACCACCGCCCTGATCCCCGGCCGCAAGGCGCCGGTGTTGATCAGCGAAGAAACGGTCAAGGCCATGAAGCCCGGTTCAGTGATCCTGGACATGGCGGTCGACCAGGGCGGCAACTGTCCCTTGTCGGAACCCGGCAAGACCGTCATCAAGCACGGCGTGCACATCATCGGCGAAGGCAACCTGGCGGCCCTGGTGGCGGCCGACGCCTCGGCGCTGTATGCGCGCAACGTGCTGGACTTCCTCAAGCTGATCATCGATGCCGAGGGCAAGCTGGTCATCAGCAAGGAAGACGATATCGTCGCGGCCACGCTGCTCTGCCAGGGCGGCGAGATCCTGCGCAAATGAATCTGCCGGCGCCTGGCGCCGGCAGAAATCCCGGGCGCTGCTAGCCCCTCATCCATGGAAACAAGAAGGAAGAAGTACATGCAACGCATCATGCTGCGCGCGAAGATCCATCGCGCCTCGGTCACCCAGTGCGACCTGAATTATGAAGGTTCCTGCGGCATCGACGAAGACCTGCTGGAAGCCGCCGACATCCGGGAGTTCGAGAAGATCGAACTCTACAACGTCAACAATGGTGAACGTTTCTCCACCTATGCCATCCGCGGCAAACGCGGCAGCGGCGAGATTTCGTTGAACGGCGCCGCCGCCCGCCTGGCGCACCTGGGCGATTTGCTCATCATCTGTACCTATGCGCCGATGAGCGATGAAGAAGTGGCCAGCTACAAGCCCAAGGTCGTCTTCGTGGACGACAAGAACCGCATCACCAGCTTGAAAGCGATCTGACCCTCACCAAGAATCGCATGGCTCGTCGGCACCGCCAGCGGGCCATGCCACAAGGAGGAACAACATGGAAGTCAGCCACACCATCATCAACCTGATCATCTTCGTGCTGGCCATCTACGTCGGCTATCACGTGGTCTGGACCGTCACTCCCGCCTTGCACACGCCCTTGATGGCGGTGACCAATGCCATTTCGGCCATCATCATCATCGGCGCCATGCTGGCAGCCGGCCTCACGGAAGGCACGGTGGGCCGCATCGCCGGCACCCTGGCCGTGGCGCTGGCGGCGGTCAACGTCTTTGGTGGCTTCATGGTGACCCAGCGCATGTTGGAAATGTTCAAGAAGAAAGAGCCCAAGGCCAAGTCGGGAGAACAAGCATGAGCATGAACCTGGTGACCCTGTTGTACCTGATCGCATCGATCTGCTTCATCCAGGCCTTGAAGGGCTTGTCGCATCCGGCCACGGCGCGGCGCGGCAACAGCTTCGGCATCGCCGGCATGGTGATCGCGGTGCTGACTACGCTGGCGCTGATCGTGAAGATCAAGGGCGAGGGCGGCAATCCTTCGGGCGACATCGGCTATCTGCTGGTGGCCGCTGGCGTGATCGTCGGTGGCGGCATCGGCGCCTATCTGGCGCGCAGTGTCGAGATGACCAAGATGCCCGAACTGGTAGCGGCGATGCACTCGCTCATCGGCCTGGCCGCCGTCTGCATTGCGGTGGCTGCCGTGGCCGAGCCGTGGGCGCTGGGCATTTCGGCGCATGGGCAGTTGATCCCGGTGGGCAACCGGGTGGAACTGTTCATCGGCACTTTCGTGGGTGCCATCACCTTCTCCGGGTCGGTGATCGCCTTCGGCAAGCTCTCGGGCAAGTACAAGTTCCGCCTGTTCCAGGGTGCGCCGGTCAATTTCGCCGGCCAGCATTTCCTGAACCTGCTGCTGGCAGTGGCCATGATCGGCTTCGGCATCATCTTCGTGCTGACCCAAAACTGGCTGCCCTTCATCATCATGGCCGCCATTGCCTTTGCATTGGGTGTGCTCATCATCATCCCCATCGGTGGCGCCGACATGCCGGTGGTAGTGTCGATGTTGAACAGCTATTCCGGCTGGGCGGCGGCGGGCATCGGCTTCTCGCTGAACAACTCCATGCTGATCATCGCCGGTTCGCTGGTCGGTTCTTCCGGCGCGATTCTTTCCTACATCATGTGCAAGGCGATGAACCGCTCCTTCTTCAACGTGATCCTGGGCGGTTTCGGTGGTGAGGCGGCAGCGGCCGGTGGCGGCGCGCAGCAGCAGCGCAGCGTCAAGTCGGGATCGGCCGATGATGCGGCGTTCCTGATGGGAAATGCAGAAACCGTCATCATCGTGCCCGGTTACGGCCTCGCAGTCGCACGCGCCCAGCACGCACTGAAGGAATTGACCGAAAAGCTGACCCACAATGGCGTGACCGTGAAATACGCGATCCACCCGGTTGCCGGCCGGATGCCGGGTCACATGAACGTGCTGCTGGCCGAGGCCGAAGTGCCCTATGACCAGGTGTTCGAGATGGAAGACATCAACAGCGAATTCGCCCAGGCTGACGTGGTGCTGGTGCTGGGCGCCAATGACGTGGTCAACCCCGCGGCCAAGGATCCCAAGTCGCCCATTGCCGGGATGCCCATCCTGGAAGCCTACAAGGCCAAGACCGTGATCGTGAACAAGCGCTCCATGGCCGCGGGTTACGCCGGCCTGGACAATGAACTGTTCTACATGGACAAGACCATGATGGTCTTTGGTGACGCCAAGAAGGTGATCGAGGATATGGTCAAGGCGGTGGACTGAATTGCGTCTGCCTCGGCCGAAAATCAAAAACGGGCTGCGCAGCGATGCGCAGCCCGTTTTCTTTGGATCGGTGGACCCGCTTACTTGGTGCCGAAGATACGGTCCCCGGCGTCGCCCAGGCCCGGCACGATATAGGCATCTTCATCCAGATGCGAATCCAGCGAAGCGACATAGAGCTTCACATCTGGATGCGCATCGGCAAACACCTGCACGCCTTCCGGGGCCGCCACCAGCGCCACGAAGACGATGTGCGAGGCCGGCACGCCACGCTTCTTGAGTGCATCCACGGCATATACGGCCGAGTTGCCGGTCGCCACCATGGGGTCGCACAGGATCATGATGCGGTCCTGCAGGTCCGGCAGGCGCACCAGGTATTCCACCGGCTTGTGGTGTTCATCGCGGTAGACGCCGATATGGCCCACGCGCGCCGAGGGAATCAGTTCCAAGAGGCCATCGCTCATGCCCACGCCCGCGCGCAGCACCGGTACCACCGCCAGCTTCTTGCCGGCGATCACCGGGGCTTCATAGGTCACCAGCGGGGTTTCGATGGTCTCGGTGGTCAGCGGCAGATCGCGCGTGATTTCATAGCCCATCAGCAGCGTGATCTCGCGCAGCAGGTCGCGGAAGGTGCGGGTGGAGGTGCGCTTGTCGCGCATGTGCGAGAGCTTGTGCTGGATCAGCGGGTGGTCGAGGATGAAGAGATTCTTGAAGCGCGGGTCTTGTTTCATGGCAAATGCGTATCTGCTGGATGGGATGCTGGGTGGAGCGGCGGGCGCCGCAGGCGGCCATTGTCGCATTTCCTGACCGCGTGCGCGACGCCGGAGCATCACATCCTGGAAGCTTTGTTCATATCAACGGCGACCGAACATCATCTGTTCGGCCAGCAAGCCGCGTGCGCCGGGGAGCAGGTCGATGGCGCCCAGCGACAGGCCCAGTGCCGCCTGCAGTGGCGAGCCCTGGGGCGAGCCGGCGAAGATGCGCGCCATCAGGTCGGTCAGGCGGATGGTCAGGCTACGATCCTGGCCGCGCTGGCGTTCGAAGGTGTGCAGGGCTTGCGGACTCAGGTCGCGCGCCAGCACATCGGCCAGCACGCGGGCGTCGCGCAGACCCAGGTTCAAGCCTTGTCCCGCCACCGGATGCAGGGTTTGCGCCGCATTGCCGATGGCCACCACACGCCGGCTCTGGCCGGGACGGGCGTTCAGGCCCAGTGGGAAGGCATGGCGCTGGCTGATGCGGGTAAAGCGGCCGAGCCGCTGGCCGAAGGTATCCTGCAAGGCGGCCAGGAAGGCGGCATCGTCCAGCGCCAGCAAGCTTTCGCCCGTGGCCGGGCGCACGCACCAGACCAGGGCATAGCCATCGTCCTGCGGCAGCAGGGCCAGCGGGCCTTCGTCGGTGAAGCGTTCGAAGGCGCGATGCGCTATCGGCTGGTCGACATGGACGTGGCCGATCAGGCCCAGTTGCTGGTAGTCGCGCTGCAGGGTCTTTTGCTGCTGCTCGCCGAAGACGCCACCCTCGGCCTGGATCAGCAGTTGCGCACGCAGCACCCGGCCATCCTTCAGGGTGACGGCGACGTGATCGTCTTCCTCGACAATTTCCTGCGCTTGGGCAGGGCGCATCAGTTTCAGTCCCAGCGGCGCGATGGCTGAGGCCAGGGCGCGGTTGACCTCGCCATAGCGCGCCACGTAGCCCAGCGCCGGCAACTGGTAATCCTTGCGGTCCAGCAGGGTGCGGCCGAAGTGGCCGCGACGCGAGACGTGGATTTGTTCGATTGAAGTGGCGCTACGGCCGATGGCGTCCCAGGCGCCCAGCTCATCGAGGATCTGGCGGCTGCCATAGGACAGGGCGATGGTACGCGGGTCGACGGCGGCTTGCTCGGGCGACTTCATGTCGACCAGGGCGATGCGCTCGGCCGGCAATTGGCGCCGCGCCAGCAGGCCGGCCACGCTCTGGCCGACCGGGCCGCCGCCGCAGATGATCAGGTCGAAATCGACGGATTCCATGATGCCGGAAGATGCCTTATGCAGAAAAATCGGAAGGCATCATTGTAGCGGAGCCGCGTGCGCCGGGCTTGATCCGGCGCATGGGTGAGGGCTGCGGTTGAGTCGTGTTCAGCCCTGGCGCATCAGCGCTTCGATGTCCTCGACCTTGCTGGGCACGTCCGTGGTCAAGAGTTCGCAGCCCGATGGCGTGACGTAGGCGTCATCCTCGATGCGGATACCGATGTTCCAGAACTGTTCCGGCACGCCTTCGCCCGGACGCACGTAGATGCCCGGTTCGATGGTCAGCACCATGCCCGGCTGCAGCGTGCGCCAGGGTTTGTTGCCGTCGGCCGTGGCCGGGTCGCGGTAGTCGCCCACGTCATGCACGTCCATGCCCAGCCAGTGGCCGGTGCGGTGCATGTAGAACTGGCGGAAGTCGCCTTTTTCGATCACATCGTCCAGCGAACCGACCTTGGACTTGTCCAGCAGACCGGTATCGAGCATCCCCTGCGCCAGCACGCGCACGGCGGCGTCGTGGCCATCCATGAAGCGCTTGCCGGGGGCGGTCTCGGCGATGGCGGCCACTTGCGCGGCCAGCACGATCTCGTAGAGCGCCTTCTGCGGGCCGCTGAACTTGCCATTGGCCGGGAAGGTGCGGGTGATGTCGGAGGCGTAGCTGTCCAGTTCACAACCGGCGTCGATCAAGACCAGGTCGCCGTCCTTGATCTCGGCATCGCCCGCGCGATAGTGCAGCACGCAGCTGTTGGCGCCGGTGGCGACGATGGAGCCATAGGCCGGATATTGCGAACCGTTGCGGCGGAATTCGTGCAGCAGTTCGGCTTCGAGATGGTATTCGCGCAGGCCGGGGCGGCAGATGCGCATGGCGCGGCAATGGGCTTCGGCGGAGATGATGCCGGCACGCTTCATGAGGTCGATCTCAAAGGCATCCTTGAACAGGCGCATGTCGTCCAGCAGCACGCTCACATCGACCACCGCGCCGGGCGCGGACACGCCACTGCGCGCCAGGGCGCGCACGCCCTGCAGCCAGCGCTGGAGCTGGGCATCGCGCTTCTCATCCTGGCCCAGCGCGTAATAGACGGCGCGGGCGTCGGAGAGCAGGGCGGGCATGTTCTTGTCCAGTTCCTCGATGGGATGGGCCGCATCCAGCGCGAACAGTTGCTGTGCGGCTTGCGGACCGTGGCGGTAGCCATCCCAGATCTCGCGTTCCAAGTTCTTGTCGCGGCAGAACAGGATGCTGCGGTTTTCCTTGCCGGCCACCAGCACCAGCACCGCTTCCGGTTCGGTGAAACCGGTCAGGTAGTAGAAATAGCTGTCATGGCGATACGGATAATCGGCATCGCGGTTGCGCATCACCTCCGGGGCGGTGGGGATGATGGCCACGCCGCCCCCGGCTTGTTGCAGGCTGGCCAACAGGCGGGCGCGGCGGGCGGCGAAGGGAGTGGCGTCGAAGCTCATGGTCGGTTTCCTTGCGGTGGCAGGTTCAGTGCTTCCAGTTGTTCGGTGGTGCCGACGTTGTGCCATTCGCCCCGGTAGACGTCGCCGCCGATGCGGCCCTGGTCGGCATATTGGCGCAGCAGCGGTCCCAGCTTGGCATGGGTGCCGGGCGCGATGCCATCGAACATCTGCGGACGATACACGCCGATGTTGGCAAAGGTCAGCTTGGGTTGGCCTTCGTTGGCTATGGCGAAGTTGTTGAGCGCGAAGTCACCCTCGGGATGAAAGGGCGGATTCTTGACCAGGTACAGCCAGGCCATGTCGCGTTGTTCTTGCGGCAGCGGATTGCCCCACGGGTCTTCGTCTTCCAGCACGGTCAGCAACTCGCTGTAGTCGAAATGCGGGCACCAGATGTCGCCTGAGACCGCGATGAAAGGTTCTTCACCCAGCAGGTGGCGCGCCTGGGCGATACCGCCTGCCGTTTCCAGGGCCGTGGTTTCAGGTGAATAAAAGAGCCTGGCACCGTAGCGGCTGCCGTCGCCGAGGGTGTCTTCGATCATCTGGCCCAGGTGGGCGTGATTGATGACGATGTCGGTGATGCCGGCGCGCACCAAGGACAGGATCTGCCAGACGATCAGCGCGCGGCCCCGGACTTTCAACAGCGGCTTGGGGCAGGTATCGGTAAGGGGGCGCATACGCTGGCCGCGTCCGGCGGCGAAGATCATGGCTTTCATGGTCGGCGCCTCAGAAGGTATAGCCGAACTTGGGTGCGTGTTCCTGCTCCAGCTTTTCGATCAGGCGCACTAGAGGCGTGAAGGCCACGTAGCGGCGCGCGGTCTTGAGGGTGTATTCCATCACCAGCGGGATGTCCTTGAGGTAGCCATCCTTGCCGTCGCGGTGCCACAGGCGGGCGAAGATGCCCAGCACCTTGAGGTGGCGCTGCAGGCCCATCCATTCGAAGTCGCGGTAGAAGCTGTCGATGTCGGGGGTGACCGGCAGGCCGGCGCGGCGCGCCTTTTCCCAGTAGCGGATGGCCCAGTCCAGGACCATTTCCTCATCCCACTGGATGTAGGCGTCGCGCAGCAGCGAGACCAGGTCGTAGGTGATGGGGCCGTAGACCGCATCCTGGAAGTCGAGAATGCCGGGGTTGCCCTTGGGCAGCACCATCAAGTTGCGCGAATGGTAGTCGCGGTGCACGTAGACCTGGGGCTGGGCCAGGTTGTTGGCCAGGATGGCATCGAAGGTCTTGTCCAGCACCGCGTTCTGCTCGGCGGTCAGGGTCACGCCCAGGTGCTTGCCGATATACCACTCGCGGAACAGCTCCAGCTCGCGCAGCAGCAGGGCGCGGTCGTACTCGGGCAGGGCTTCGGGCTTGCTTTGCGCTTGTAAAAGTACCAGGGCCTCGATCGCATCCATGTATAGTGCGTGCGCGCTGTCGGCCGTCAGTTGCGACAGGTAGGTGGTCGAACCCAGGTCGGAGAGCAGCAGGAAGCCGCGCTCGGGGTCTTGTGCCAGCACCTTGGGCACGGTCACGCCGGTCTGGCCGAACAGGTCGGCCACCTTGACGAAGGGGCGCACGTCTTCCTGCGGCGGCGGGGCATCCATCACGATGGCGCTGCCGCCCTCGGGGGTATCGACCCGGAAATAGCGGCGGAAGCTGGCGTCGGCCGAGGCCGGGCGCAGGGTAGCGGGCAGCACCGGGGTAGCGGCCAGGGTGCTGAGCCAGGCTTGCAGTTCGGAGAGGCGCAGATCAGGGGGGGAACCAGGTGAAGACATGAACTATCTGAGGAAATCGTTGGACGTGGTTGAGTTCCCATATAATAAGGGATTCAACCCAAAAAATCCGCCTGCACGGTATCTAGCCTCTCTTTTCATGATCCGGTTTTCCAAGTCTTTAACTGAACGTACTGTCAACTGGCGGCTGGCGCGTCTGTTCTCTTCGGCAATGGTGGTGGCTTCGGCCTCGGCCCTGTTGCCGCTGTCGGTGCACGCGCAGATGGCTCTGCCGGCGGCGGCACCCACGCCTGTGCCTGCGCAGGACCAGGATGCCCCCGTCAACGTCAGTGCCGAGCAGATGACTGGCCGTCCTGACCGCCAGGTCGACCTCGAACGCGACGTGGAACTGGTCAAGGGCGCCACCACCATCAAGTCTGACAAGGCCCAATACCGCATCATCCAGGATGAAGTGGAGGCTACCGGCCACGTCTGGATGCAGCGCCTGCAAGACCAGTACACCGGCGACTTCGCCGAGATGAACATGGGAACCGGCGCCGGCTACGTGACCAACCCGACCTACTTGCTGGGCAAGAGCGGTGGCCGCGGCCATGCCGAGCGCATCGATTTCCTCTCCGATGACCAAGCCAAGGTGACCCAAGGTACTTACAGCACCTGCGAGGCGCCGGACCCGGACTGGTATCTGCGCTCCAATACCATGGATCTGGACAGCGGCCGCGATGTCGGCACCATGCACGGCGGCCTGCTGTATTTCAAGGACGTGCCCATCCTGGGCTCGCCCTGGATGTCCTTCCCGCTGTCGGGCGAGCGCAAGTCGGGCGTGCTGCCGCCCACCATCGGCATGACCTCCACTGGTGGCGCCGAGGTGGCCGTCCCGTATTACTTCAACCTGGCGCCCAACTATGATCTGACGCTGGTGCCCAAGTACATTGCCCGTCGTGGCCTGCAACTGGGTGCCGAGACGCGCTACATGGGCGACGGCTACGACGGCGTGACCAATGTGGAAGGCATCCAGGATCGAGTGACCGGCACCGGGCGCTATTCCTGTCCTCGATCCACAGTGCCCAAGTACATTGCCCTTGTGGCTGCAACTGGTTGCGAGACGCGTTACATGGGGACGGGCAAGGACGCTTGACCAATGGGAAGGCATCCAGGATGGAGTGCCCGCCACCGGGCGTATTTCCTGTCCTCGATCCACACCAGGACCCTGGCACCCGGCCTCAAGCTGGCGTGGACCTTGAACAAGGCGTCCGACAACGGCTATCCGTCCGACTTCTCCCATTCGATCACTGGCAGTACCCAGCGCCTCTTGCAGCGTAACGTCAGTCTCAGTTACAGCAGCACCTACTGGAACGTGACCGGCCTGGTGTCCAAGTACCAGCTGTTGCAGGATGTGAATGCGCCCATTGCCAAGCCCTATGATCGTGTTCCGCAGATTACCTTCAACGGTACCCGGTATGACGTCGGCGGTTTCGATTTCAATACGGTGGCTGACTTCACCCGCTTCTCCAGTGGCAGCCTGATCGGTGGCGATCGCAGTTATGTGACCCAGACGGTGTCCTACCCCATTGTGCGGCCGGGTTACTTCATCACGCCCAAGGTGATCCTGGATGCCACCAGCTACAACCTCAACAACGTCGCGGTGGGCCAGCCCACCAGTCTGACACGCACGGTGCCAACGGTCTCGCTGGATTCGGGCCTGGTCTTCGAACGCGAATCCACCCTGCTTGGCCGCAGCATGACACAGACGCTGGAGCCACGCCTGTTCTACGTGCGCACGCCGTTCCGCGACCAGTCGCAGTTCCCGGTGTTCGATTCGGGCCTGGCTGACTTCAACTTTGCGCAGATCTTCACCGAAAACCGTTTCGTCGGTCACGATCGCATCAGCGACGCCAACCAGCTCACCGCTGCGGTGACTTCACGGCTGATCGAGGAAAACGGCCTGGAGCGCCTGCGCGCGGCCATCGGTCAGCGATACTATTTCGCCGATCCGCAAGTGAGCATTGCCGGCTCCGCCAGTACCAACCTGGGCAGCAAGTCCGACCTGCTGCTGGCCTTGGGCGGGCAGATCACCAGGGAGTTCTCCACCGACAACACGGTGCAGTACAGCGAGACGCTGCGCCAGATGGTGCGTTCCACCTTCGGCATCCGTTGGCAGCCGGCGCCCAAGCGTGTGCTGAATCTGCAATACCGTCTGGATCGCACCTACGTCAATCCCTACACCGGTCAGCTCGATCCGCTCAAGCAGGTCGACATTTCCGGCCAGTGGCCGATTACCCAGCGTATCTACGCCGTGGGCCGCATGAACTACTCGATTCCCGACCGCACCGTGGCTGAAGGTCTGGCCGGTTTTGAATACAAGGCCGATTGCTGGGTGTTCCGGGTAGTGGCGCAACGTATTCCCACGTCTTCCACCAAGGCATCCACGGGCTTCTTCATCCAGCTTGAACTCAACGGTTTCTCCAAGATCGGTTCCAATCCCCTGGAGGCGATCAAGAGCAGCGTCCCCGGTTACCAGAACGTGAACCTGCCGGATTCGACGCCCGGTGACAACTTCTAACCTTTTTCGAACCAACGATTAGTCCATGCGTAATATGCGTACACCACTCCTCGCCACAACCAAAACAGTGACCGCGCTGCTGTGCACGCTGGGCTTGATCAGCAATGCGTATGCGCAGTTCGCCACCACCATCATCCCGGTGACCCCGCCGGAGACCGCCGGCAGCACACAATCGGCACCAGCCAAGGGCGCACCCAAGGCAGCCAGGCCGGCGGCCAGCAAGCCGGCTTCAGCGGTGGCGACCACCCCGGCTACGGCGGCCAGTACCCGGGTCGAACCGCGTCCGGTCGACTCCATCATGGTGGTGGTCAACAACGAAGTCATCACCCGCCAGGAAGTGGCCGAACGCCTGGCCAGCGTGGAAAAGCGCATGGCCGCGCAGAACGTGCAATTGCCGCCGCGGTCGCAACTGGTGCACCAGTTGGTCGAGCGCATGATCGTCGAGCGCGCCCAGGCGCAGATGGCCAAGGAAAACGGCATCGTGGTCGACGACGCCATGCTGGACCGTGCCATGCAGCGCATCGCCGAGCAGAACAAGCTGGCGCTGCCCGAATTCCGTTCCCGCCTGGAAGCCGAGGGCATGAACTACGCCAGCTTCCGCGAAGAGATCCGCCGCGAAATCCTCAGCCAGCGCCTGCGCGAGCGTGAGGTGGATAACAAGGTGGTGGTCACCGAATCCGAGATCGACAACTATCTGGCCGCCCAGGCCAATGCCGGTGGCCAGCGCCAGGAACTGGACATCGCCCAGATCCTGGTCCGCGTGCCCGAGAATGCCACCCCGGAGCAACTGGCTGCGCGCCGTGAGCGCGCCGAAGATGTCCTGCGCCAGTTGAAGACCGGTGCCGATTTCGCCAAGACCGCCGCCGCCTACTCCGATTCCAGCGACGCCCTCACCGGTGGCGACCTCGGCTGGCGTCCGGTCGACCGCCTGCCGCAACTGTTCGTGGATGGTGTGGCCAAGCTGCAGGATGGCCAGGTCAGCGGTCTGTTGAAGAGCGGCAATGGCTTCCACATCCTCAAGCTGGTGGGTCGCCGTACTGCCGATGGCAGCCAGGCAGCCGCGCCGGCCGTGCAGCAGACGCACGTGCGCCATATCCTCATCAAGGTCAACCAGGTGGTCACCGCCGCCGAAGCCAAGCGCAAGCTGCTGGAGCTCAAGGAGCGCCTGGACCACGGTTCGGCCACCTTCGAGGAACTGGCCAAGCTGTATTCCAATGACCTGTCGGCCTCCAAGGGTGGCGACCTCGGCTGGATCTACCCGGGCGACACCGTCCCCGAGTTCGAGCGCGCCATGGACCAGTTGAAGCCGGGCGAAGTCAGCCAGCCCATCGAAACCCCGTTCGGTTACCACCTGATCCAGGTGATCGAGCGCAAGACCGATGATGCCTCCAAGGAACGTGCCCGCCAGGCTGCGCGTCAGGCCATCCGCGAGCGCAAGATCGAGGAAGCCACCGAGGACTGGTTGCGCCAGATCCGCGACCGTGCCTACGTCGAGTACCGCAACGACGATTATTGATGTACCGGCAGGGGAGGCCGCAGTTCCTCCCCCTCCCGCGCAAGAGGCCGGCCTAGGGCCTGTTCACATTTAATCTGCGAGATGCGTTGCCCCCAGAAGGTGTGTTGGCAAGGCGCGCGTCAGGGCTGGTGGTGGTGCCACCAGCCCTGACGTGCAACGCGGCCAGCGCGCCTTCTGGGGGCAACCCTCCGGGAGAGGCCGCCAAGCGTCGCCTGCCGTTGTTGCAGCTCCTTGCCGTAGCACCGCTACGACGCGTCGCTGCGCCTAGGCAGTCAACGCTTGGCGACCTCTCGCACTCGCAGATTGAATGGGAACAGGCCCTAGGCCGGTTCGGCGTGCTCCACCATCAATTGCACCGTGGTCTTGCCGTTGTACTCGTTGGCATCGAGCCGGAAGGCGACCTGGGCGTGGTCGGGCAGGGCATCGGTGTGGCCGAACCAGATGGCGTCATATTTGCGACCGCCTTTTTCCAATTGCAGCTTGAGATGCTTGTCCTTGAGGATACGCTGGTTGAGCACCCGGAAATGGTCGCAGAACACCGGTGGCGCAAAGCCCTGGCCCCATACCTGCTGGTCCATCAGGCCGATGAATTCCACCGAATAATAGGCATCCTCCAGCGCGCCGTCGGTTTCGATGACGCGCTCCAGCTGGTTTTGCGTGAGCCAGTCGCGGCCCACCGCTTCGAATGCCTGGGAAAAGGCGTCGAAGGCCTCGGCATGGATGGTCAGGCCGGCCGCCATGGCGTGGCCGCCGAACTTGGTCATGACCGAGGGCGCGTGCTTGGACACCAGGTCCAGCGCATCGCGCAGGTGGAAGCCGGCAATCGAGCGGCCCGAGCCCTTGATGAAACCTTCGTCACCGGGGGCGAAGGTGATGGTGGGGCGGTAGAACTTGTCCTTCAGGCGCGAAGCCACGATGCCGATCACACCCTGGTGCCAGGAGGGATCGAACACCGCGATGGTGCGGCGGTCGGCTGGATTGTAGTCGTCCAGCAGCAGCAGCGCGGTATCTTGCATCCCGGCTTCGATGTCGCGCCGTTCGCGGTTGATGGCATCGAGTTGCTGGGCGATGGCCCAGGCGCGGCCTTCGTCGTCGGTGGTCAGGCATTCGATGCCCAGCGACATGTCGGCCAGGCGCCCAGCCGCATTGAGGCGCGGGCCGACCGCAAAACCCAGGTCGAAGGGCGTGGCGCGACGGGCTTCGCGACCCGCGGCGCGAAACAGGGCGGCAATGCCGGGATGCATCTTGCCGCTGCGCATCCGTTTCAAGCCTTGTGCCACCAGGATGCGGTTGTTGGCATCCAGTTTCACCACGTCGGCCACCGTGCCCAGCGCCACCAGGTCCAGCAGGCTATCCAGGCGCGGCTGGGTCTGGGCGTCGAACAGGCCGCGCTTGCGCATCTCGGCGCGCAGCGCCAGCAGCACGTAGAACATCACTCCCACGCCCGCCAGGTTCTTGCTGGGGAAGCCGCATTGCGGCTGGTTGGGGTTGACGATCACGCGTGCGTCGGGGAGGGCGTCCCGGGCAGGTGGTGATCGGTCACCACCACGTCGATGCCGCGT
>NZ_BADI01000986.1:0-1694 GCF_000333555.1 Herbaspirillum sp. B65
TGTTCACTCGTTCCGAATTTAGATATTGAAAGCGTGAGCGCGTATCAACGTTGAATTTTTAGACCGTCATGCAAGAACATATCATTACGTCTTACGTGGGCGTCGGACCGCTCAAGTTTGGAATGACTCGGGGCGAGGTTCATCAGTTATTGGGCGCGCCGTTATCTACAAAGAAAAGCCGCTTCTTCGATGAATCAAGAGAATATTGGAGCGAGAACGGTTTGCAATTAACTTTTTCGGACGCGGGTGATGGATTGGTAGAGATTGGCCTGTCTCCTAACCTTCCAAATGTCCAATTGAACGGACTCAAATTGTTCGAGGTTCCAGGAGCGTATGCCTTTAAGGTTCTGCATGATTGGGACGATGCACCGCTTTCAAGAACTGGCACGAGTGTCTTTCTCAAACTCGGATTAGCTGCCGGTGGTTTTTTATACGACGATGACGATACCAAATCGGTAACGGCTTTTGCAAAAGGAAGATGGGATGATTTGCCATCAGAGGAAACTTGAAGCCTCTGATCTCGCAAGGTCTTATCGATCTTTTCTAAAAAATGAATAAACATGGGCCGTTCGAAATTTTCCCATTAATGGCACCGAGAAAATCTGCTCCGGCATGACACCCTAAGAAATCGACGCAATATACGGTGCAGCAGAGAGTGTCCGCCTTAATCACTTGAAGAAAAAAGTAGTGTTCCGCTCGTTCACGAATTCAGATATTGAAAGCGTGAGCGCGTATCAACGTTGAATGTTTAGACCGTCATGCAAGAACATATCATTACGTCTTACGTAGGCGTCGGACCGCTCAAGTTCGGAATGACTCGGGACGAGGTTCATCAAATATTAGGCCAGCCGTTATCTGCCGATAAAAGCTGGTGCTCCGAGGAATTAACAGAATATTGGAGCGAGAATGGTTTGCAACTAACCTATTCGGAAACGGATGAAAGATTGCTAGAAATTAGCCTGTATCCCAATCTCCCAAATGTCCAATTGAATGGACTCAAATTGTTCGAAGTTCCGGGAGCGTATGCCTTTAAGGTTCTGCATGATTGGGACGATGCACCGCTTACAATCGCTGGCGTGAGTATCTTTCTCGAACTCGGATTAGCTGTCGATGGTTTTTTTCACGACGATGACGGTGCTAAATAGGCCTCGACATCGCGACCGACCGTGTGCGGCTGGCGCTGCTGCGCCGTAGCGGTCGCCGCGCGCAGTTATTGAAGCTGACGCAGCGGCTCACCGGCGGAGTGATCTGCCGGGACGGACAGATCACCGACTTCGAGGCCTTGACCCTGATCTGCCGCTCCCTGCTGGACGAGGCCGGCTGCCAGGGTGCCGCCCTGGCGCTGGCGGTCCCGGTGCAAGGCCTCACCGGACGCCGCCTCGTGCTGCCGGCTGACAGCCACCCGGTACAACGCTGGCGGCAAGTGCAATCCGAACTCGCGGCCCACGGCATCGGCGCTGACGATCACGCCATGGACTACCGTGAACTGGGTCCGCCGCCGGGCTCGCCCTCGGACCAGCAGGTACTGGCGGTGGCCGCCTCCCGGCTCATCATCGAAGACCGCCTGTCGCTGGCTGCAGCGGTGGGCCGGCCGCTGGTCACCCTGGCACCGGAAGACCTGTGCCTGGCCGCCTGGCTGCGCGAGGACCGGCTTCCCGGCGAGGCCGCCGTGCTGCGCCTGGATCGAGCGCCCG
>NZ_BADI01000985.1:0-1977 GCF_000333555.1 Herbaspirillum sp. B65
CAATTCATAGGCATCGACGATGCCATCGATGACCTCTTCGCCGCGGTAGGCGTTGGTGGCCAGTACCTCTGCAGAAACCTTCACTCTTGCCCTGGCCAGGCGCAGGTCGGCCAGGTTGGAGAGGATGCGCAGGCGCACCTTGCCGGCGGTGATCTCTTCGATGTGGCCGGCCACTGCTTCGGCCATGGTATTGACGGTATTGGCGCCCATTGCATCACGCACGTCCACGATCAAGTGCGTCACCACCATGGCACCGCGCCGGGTATCGGGGAAGACATGCACTTCGATGTCGCGGCAGCCGCCGCCCAACTGGGTGAGCAACTGGTCGCGGCTGTTGGCGATGGCGATGATGGCCTGGCGCTCCTTGAGGATGGCCAGCCGCGCGCCATGCGGATCGCTCACGCCGATCAACTGGATCTGGGCGCGCATGAGTGGCGCGCTGCTGGAGGTCTGGAAGCCGCCACAGGTGCGTACCAGCTTGGCCATGAAGGACGCCGCAGCCACCACGGACGGTTCTTCCACCGCCATCGGCACCAGCACGTCGCGGCCATTGAGCTGGAAGTTGGCAGCCACGCCCAGCGGCAACTGGAAAGTACCGACCACGTTTTCGATCATGCCATTGGCGGTGGCCAGCGGCAGGCCGCCCGGCTCGCCCAGCAGTTTCTGCGCGTGCTCGTCCAGGCCGGTCACGCGGGCTACCTCGGCCAGGCGTTGGGGAGGGGTCATCGTGCGCAAACCAGGCAGGCGCGAGTCCATGAGCTGGGCAGGGTGGGCATCACTGTGCATACGCTTGTCTCACTTTTTGTCGTTATATGAAGGTTTGGGCGGGCAGGGCCGTGGTATCGGCCTTCTCCGACACGGGCAGAATAGCAAGGGTGTACCATTGCGCATGGATACAGTTGCTGCCAACAGTCAGGCAACTGTATCCAGGACAATCCCTTTGCATTGCAGCAAGATCAAACGATCCCATGCCATGGCCCAGACCCTCACCCAGACCCTGGCGCAGTCGATCCGCCGCCAGATCGCCGATGGCGCCTATCCTCCGGGCAGCCGCCTGCCGTCGATCCGCGCGCTGGCCTCGCAGCATGGCTGTGCCAAGAACACCATCGTCAACGTCTTCGAGGAGTTGACGGCGCAGGGTGTGGTCGAGCCCCGGCGCGGCGCGGGTTTCTTCGTGTGTGCCACGCCGCCGCGTCCCAAGGAAGAGGAGGAGCGCAGCCTGAGCCGCGCCATGGACGTGGTCTGGCTCATGCGCGAGCAGTTGAAGCACGATCCCGGCCATCTGCGCCTGGGTGATGGCTTCCCGCCGGTGGAGTGGCTGCATGACGTGCGGCTGGACAAGTTCCAGCAGAAGGTGGTGCGCACCGGCATGGGCGCGCTGTTCGGCTATGGCAGCCGCTTCGGCTACCTGCCGCTGCGCCAGCACCTGGTGCACAAGCTCGCGCAGCATGGCATCGAGGCCGCCAGCAGCCAGCTCGTGCTCACTCACGGTGCCAACCAGGCATTGGATATCGTGATCCGCCACTTCATCCGTCCCGGCGACCGGGTGCTGGTCGATGAGCCCGGTTACTACATGTTGTACGGTAAGTTGAAGCTCTCCGGTGCGCGCATCGTTGGCATCCGGCGCCAGGCGGACGGCCCCGACATCGAAGCGCTGGAGCGTGAGCTGAAGGCATCGGGCAAGCCGCCGCTGTTCTTCACCCAGTCGCTGGCACACAATCCCACCGCCTCCGACACCTCGCCGCACAAGGCCCATAAAATCTTGCAACTGGCTGACCGCTACGATGCCCTGATCGTTGAAAACGATGCCTTCGCCGACTTCAAGCCCGCCACCGCGCCACGCATTGCGACCCTGGACCAGTTGCGCCGCACGCTCTACATCGGCAGCTTTTCCAAGTCGGTCTCGGCCGCTTTGCGGGTGGGCTTCATCGCCTGCCATCGGGATCTGGCCAGCGACCTGGCCGACATCAAGATGCT
>NZ_BADI01000984.1:0-6244 GCF_000333555.1 Herbaspirillum sp. B65
CAGACTGGCCAGGGCAGGGACACGCTGACGCTGGGCGGATTCGGTACTACCGATTCCACCAAGCTGGTGGCCACGGTTTCCGACTTCACCTTGGGGCAGGACAAGGTGAAGGTATTCAGGCAAACCGTGACCAAGGACAACCTCGATGCCTTCGTCACGGCCACCCCTTACAGCACCAATTCCACCAAGCTGGTGGTGGACCTGGATGGGGTTGCGGGGGGGACGAGCTACACCCTGTACTTGCAGAACGTGGCCTATAACCCCGGCAATACCCATACGATCTTCGGCGTGTGATGGCTTGCACCTGAACCGAGATCGTTGACCTGCAAGCGTATCGGCCCAGTACGGGCCGATACCTCACAGCAAGCAAGCGGACGGGCCGGCAGGGCCCCGTCCGCAAATTTTTCAAACTAGATGAAGGAGAAAATAATGGCAGCGCAATCCGCAGATACCGATGAACAAAATTTCTGGCCAGGTTATGTCGATTCGATGGTCAACATGGTCATGTACCTGTTGCTGCTGATCGCCATCCTGGCCATGGCCGTGATGTATTTTTCCATGCGCGCCCGCGACGAAGCCAAGAACAGCAAGGCCACCGAGGTCGAGCTGCCGGGCAAGCCTTCCGAGAAGGCCATGCCCGGTCCCAACGTGCTCACGCCGGTCACCCCCAGCGCCGAGGAATTGCACGCCCAGATCGAGCAGATGCGCCAGACGCTCAATAACAATGAGGTCCGCTACAAGGCCGATGTGGCCGAACTGAAGGAAAAGCTGCGCGAGAGCGACCAGCGCTTCAAGGCCTCGGGCCTGGCCAAGGTCGAGAAACCCAACCAGAAGGAACGCGGCAACAATATGAAGTCCACGCCCGAGGCCGACCTGGCCCAGGATGGCGCTTCCGATCGCGTGGTCGATGCCAGCGGTACCGCCGGCGCCTTGCCCAAGGGGGTGGAGCAGTTTGCCTTGCGTCCCAGTGTGCTGATCGTGCGTTTCCGTCCCGGTACCGTGGACCTGAACACCGGCGAGGCCAAGCGCATGAACGACACCTTCATCAGCCACTTCGACTGGAACAGCAACCGCGAACAGACCTTCACCATCTCCGCGGCGGCGGTGGAAGGCTTGTCGGAGTCCAACCGTATGGCCTTCTATCGCGTGGTGGCGGTGCGTAACCACCTGCTGTCCATCGGCGTGCCGGCGGCCCGTATCCGCCAGCGCATCGAGCCGGTCCCGGCGGCGCGCCAGAGCGGCACCGAAGGTCTGGAAATCCGTATCCAGAAGACCGAGTGAGGATGCCCGATGTCTGAAGCCGCAAGTTCCATCGAGGAAGCCCTGGTTGGCAAGACCACCTATACGCTGGACGTCACGCAAGCCGGTACCGCCCTGCGCAAGATCCCGATCGAAACGATCAAGGACGTGCGCAGCCTGGGCATTGACCTCTTGCTGGTATTGCGCAGCGGTGGTCAGATCCTGCTGCGGGAAGGAGCGCTGGATGCTCTGGTCAACCCCAACCGGCGCCTGGAATTCAGTGATGGCGTGCTGACCCTGCAGCAGATATTCATGCAAAGCGAGCAGTTCGACTTCTTGAACCAGTCCGGCTCCAGCGTGGAATACGAGGTGCATGTGGCCGATGCCTATGGCAGGCCCTTGCCCGAATGGGGTCACGCTGCGCTATTTCCGTTCGGAGGCTGAGACGATGAATGACACCATCGCCCCCGCCAGCGCCGCTGCCAGCGATTTCGGCAAGCAAGCCATCGGCGAGCGCCTCAAAGGAGTGCGCATGATGAGTGGCCTGAACCAGCGCGACTTTGCGGCGCGCCTGGGTACCTCGGGCGCCTACATCAGTTGCGTGGAACTGGGGCACAGTATGCCGGGCGGTCGCTTCCTGCGGACCTTGCATCGCGAGTTCGACGTCAACATCAACTGGCTCTTGACCGGCCTGCAAGCGGAGTTACCACCGCGTCACGGCTTTCACGTCAAGGTGCTCATCGGCGATTATGTCCGCGCATCAGAACGCGGCAAATCGCTGGTGATGGCGGTGGCCAGTTTCCTGGTTGCGCAGGGCGGCTGAAGACATCGGTCAGCGCGTGTGCCGGTCGCCGCCCACTGGCGGCGCCGGCCAGGGATGCGGGCTGCCCGGACTGGTTTGCCCGTATTGAGGAGAGGATATGTTCAGTGAAGAAATCGGTAGCCGGATCCGCGAGATCCGGCTTTCCAATGGCCTCAGCCAGCGCGAGCTGGGCCAGCGCCTGCAGACATCCACCGGACACATCAGCTGGCTGGAAGCCGGCAAGGCCATGCCCGGTGGCGAATTGCTGCTGCAGTTGCATCGCGAGTTCGCGGTAGACATCAATTGGCTGCTGACCGGCAGCGAACCCGAATCAGTGCCCCCCGAGGGCGAGCCCGACGTGCGGCGCCTGGTCGATCATTATTGCCGCGCCGATATGCAGGCCAGAGAGATCATCCGCACCCTGGCCAGCTATGCCGGTCGCACCCGCTCCTGAGGAAGAAGCTTAACGCCCGGCGCCCGCTGGCGCTCCTGCCGCCATCGCCGCTGCCGCGCGGCGTTGCACATCGCGGTTGAGCCGCCATACCAGCATCGAGGCCAGCAGGGTGCTCGCCACGATCACGTAGCCCACCACGTCGAAATGCAGCAATTGCCCATCGGCCCCCAGCGTGACGATGTGGCCTGCCACCACTGAGGCCACGCCGCCCGAGAGCTGCTGGATGGAGGCGCTCACGGCATTGAATGAGCCGCGCTGGGTCGGGGCCGGTACCGACGACACCAACGCCTGGAACGGGATCATGCGCGAGAAGATACCCAGGAACAGCACCGCATTGACCAGCACGATCATGGGCACCGTGACTGGTCCCAGGTGGGTATAGATCAACACCATGATGATGGACAGCAGCGCCCCGAAGAAAAACACCCGCAGCTTGCCCAGCTTGTCGGCGGCACGTCCGATCAGTGGACCGAAGGTGATGGTGCACAGGCCGGTGATCAGGTAGACCGTGGGCAGGTGGTGCAGGTCGATGCCCAGGTTGCCCACCAGGTAGGCGCTGCTGAAAGGCATGAGCATGAAGCCGCCCGTCATCAGCAGGGCCGTGGTGGCAAAGGCGACCAGGTAGCGCGCTTCGGTGATGGTGTGATACAGGTGCATCCAGGCGCTGTGTTCCTGCTTGAGTTTGAGATGGCCATCCACCGGCTGCATCTTGAAGCTGACCACCAGGCCGCCCACCGCCCCCAATCCCGCCATGGCCAGGAAAGGAACATGCCAGTTCCAGGTATTGGACAGGTACAGCCCGATAGGAATGCCCAGCACCTGGCTGGCTGCAAACGAAGTCTGGATGATGCCCATGACGCGCCCGCGCAGATGCGGCGCAAACAGGTCAGTGGCGATGGCCAGCGTGATGGAACCGATCACGCCGCCGAACAGGCCGGTGACGATACGCGCCAGCAGCAGGCTCTCGAAACTCTGCGCCAGGCCGCACCACACCGTCCCCAGCACGAAGCCGCCATAGAAAAACAGCAGCAGCCGCTTGCGGTCGAAGCGATCTGCAAAGCCGGCCGTGAGCAAGCCCGAAGCCCCGGCGCTGAAGGCATAGGCCGACACCACCAGCCCGAACTGCTGCGGCGTGATGCGCATGGCCGGCATGATCAGCGCGCCCAATGGCGACATCAGCATGAAATCGAGAATCACCGCAAATTGCAGGAAGGCAAGCAGGCCCACCACGGTCTTCTGGTAGCGTGTGAAGCCTGCCAGGGCAGGGGGACTGGCGGGGTGTTGGGGCTGGGACTGACTCAAAGGGGCTCCTTGGCGTATCGGTAGGCAGTAGGGCGGCTTGCAAGAGTAGGCGCAAGCCGGGACTTACGCAAGATGCCGATGTAAATGGAGCAGGAATGGTCAAGGTGTTGAGTTTTCGGCTTGGCCATTTGTGGGATGGGATGTTTGAAAGCGTGTCCGTTACGGGTACACTACTGGGGTATCGGCGATGTCAGAGATTCTCAAACGCAAAGAGTTCGCACGCTGGCAAATACGGGAGAACCTGCCCGATGAGCAACTCTGCAAAGCGGTATTTGAAATGGAGCAGGGGCTCATCGATGCCCATCTGGGTGGCCTGCTCTACAAGAAGCGTATTGCTCGCCCCGGAACCGGTAAACGTGGTGGCTTTCGGACCTTGCTCTCAGCGCGCATTGGCAGACGTTACGTATTTCTCCACGGTTTTTCCAAAAGCGACATGGATAATATCTCGCAGGATGAGACCAAGGCACTGCAGTTCGCCGGCAGCCTATTTCTGGAATTGAGTGACGAAGCCCTGTTGAAGGCCATGTTTGCCGGTGTCCTGTTGGAGGTGAATTGTGAGCGATATCATTGAATCGGTCCGTAGCGACCTCTGCGCCCTGGCTGAAGCCGGCGCCATCAGCAAGCTGACCCTGCGCCATTTCGACGCCCTGTGTCCGCCCCAGGTCCGGGAGTTCAGTGCTCAGGATATTCGCCGTCTACGCCTATCCCTGAAGTTCAGCCAGCCGGTTTTCGCCCTGCATCTGCACACCACGGCCTCGACTGTGCGCAAATGGGAAAGCGGCGAGACCCGCCCCGCCGGCCCCGCGCTCAAGTTGCTCAATCTGCTGGCTGACAAGGGCTTGCAGGTCCTCCTCTGAAACCCTATTCCGCTATTGCTTGAGCAGGCTGCACTTGGAATCGGCCACGCTGGTGAAGGCTTGTTCACCCGGGATGGTATCCAGCAATGTCAGGTAATCCCAGGGCTGCTTGGATTGGGCCGGCGACTTGACCTGGTACAGGTACATGTCGTGGATGTTGCGACCATCGGCCCGGATATATCCCTTGTTGTAGAAGTCGTCGATGCGGGTCTTCTTCAGTTGCGCCATCACCTTGGTCGCATCATCGGTGCCGATGGCTTCCACCGCCTTCAGGTAGGTCATGGTGGCCGAATAGGCGGCAGCCTGGTGCGTACTGGGCATCTTCTTCATCTTCTGGTAGAAGCGCTGGGCGAACTTGCGTGAGGCGTCGTCCTTGTCCCAGTACCAACTGTCGGTCATCATCAGCCCCTGGGCATTGGCCAGGCCGAGGGCATGGATGTCGTTGATCACCATCAGCAGGCCCACCAGCTTCATGGTCTTGGTCACGCCGAATTCCTTGGCGGCCTTGATCGCATTGACGGTATCTTCGCCGGCATTGGCCAGGCCCAGGATCTGCGCCTTGGAAGCCTGGGCCTGCAGCAGGAAGGACGACAGGTCGGAGGATTGCGGCGGATGCTTGATCGAGCCCACCACGGTGCCGCCACTGGCCTTGACTACGGCGGCGGTATCGTTGGCCAGCGAGTGTCCGAAGGCATAATCGGCCACCAGGAAGAACCAGGACTTGCCCCCTTGCTTGATGACCGCACTGGCGGTGCCCTTGGCCAGGGCTACCGTGTCATATTCGTAATGCACGGTGTAGGGCGTGCATTCTTCGTTGGTCAGGCGTGCCGTGCCGGCACCGATGTTGATGTAGACCCGTTTCTTTTCGGCCATCACCTTGTTCATCGACAGCGCCGTAGCCGAATTGACGCCACCGATGAGCATGTCCAGGCCACGTTCATCGACCCATTCGCGGGCGCGGGTGGCGGCGATGTCGGCCTTGTTCTGGTGGTCCGCCGAGAGCACTTCGATGGGCTTGCCCAGCACCTTGCCGCCATAGTCGGCCACCGCCATGCGGATCGCCTCCAGCCCGCCCAGGCCGTCGGTGTCGGCATAGGGGCCGGACATGTCGGTGATGAAGCCGATGCGCACGGCCTCATGGGATGCCTGTGCCAGTGCCGGCCCCGAAAAAATGCCTGCCATGGCGCAGGCTGCTGCCAGCCGGCCTAGCGTGGTCGATGTGGTCATGTTCTGGTCTCCTGTTGTTATTGGCCGCCTGCGGCGGCTGGTGCTTCAATCGTGTGCTAGCGCAGCGGTTCAGCCGCCGCGGCGTTCGGCCAGCAGCGCCTTGGCATAATCCACGCGCACGTCATGCTGCGCCACCATCTGCTGTACCAGCCAGTCCATCTCGCCCGGTTCGGCACCGGCTGCCAGCGCGATGTTGCGCGCATGAAGCGCCATGTGGCCGCGCTGTATGCCTTTCGGTGGCAATGCGCGCAGGGCCGCCATGTTCTGTGCCAGGCCGACTGCCACGGGCACTTCTGCCAGTTCCTGCGCGGATTGCACGCCCAAGATCTTCAGCGCTGCNCGCGCGGCGGGATGGGTCTTGGT
>NZ_BADI01000983.1:0-1667 GCF_000333555.1 Herbaspirillum sp. B65
CGATGGTCGCCTGGTGTTCATCGCGCAACTGGGCGGTAGCAAGGGGCAGCTCGACATGGGACAGGTGATGCGGCGCCGCCTGACCATTACCGGCTCGACCTTGCGTCCGCGTCCGGTGGCCTTCAAGGCGGCCATTGCCGCCAAGCTGCGCCAGCATGTCTGGCCGCTGATCGAAGCCGGCCAGATCAAGCCGGTGATCCACCAGCGCTTCCCGCTGGAGCAGGCAGCCCAGGCGCACGCCATGATGGAGTCGAGTGCCCACATCGGCAAGATCATGCTGGAACTGTGAGGTCGTGGGCTTGGCAGGTGAGGGCGGACGGTCTGGTTTGACCGTCTTTGCGCCAACCGGCTACAATACGAGGTTATCCAAATTGACACCCATCTCGTAGAACTCAGCCTATGCGTCGCAAACTCGTAGCCGGTAACTGGAAAATGAATGGCAGCCTGGCTGCCAATGCGGCCCTGCTGGCCGGCATCAAAGAAGGCCTGCCGGCCGAGGTGTGCGATGTGGCCGTGTGTGTGCCGGCGCCTTACCTGGCGCAAGTGCAGGGCGCAGTGGCGGGTTCTCCGGTGGCGCTGGGAGCGCAGGACATGTCCGCACACGCTGCGGGCGCGTACACAGGCGAGGTGTCGGCAGCGATGCTGCAGGAGTTCGGTGTGCAGTACGTCATCCTTGGTCACTCCGAGCGTCGCGCCTATCACGGCGAGTCCGACGCGGCGGTGGCGGCCAAGACGGTGGCGGCATTGAAGGCTGGCCTGGTGCCGCTGGTCTGCGTGGGAGAAACGCTGGAGCAGCGCGAAGCCGGCCAGACCAATGAAGTCGTCGGCGGTCAGTTGGACGTGGTATTGACGGCGCTGTCGACCGAGGATGCGGCGCGCATCGTCGTGGCCTACGAGCCGGTCTGGGCGATTGGCACCGGCAAGACCGCCACGCCCGAGATGGCCCAGGAAGTGCACGCGATGCTGCGCGCGCGCCTGGGTGCCAAGAGTGCGGAAGCGGCGGCCAAGGTGCGCATCCTGTACGGTGGCAGCATGAAGCCGGACAATGCGCAGCAACTGCTGGCCATGGCCGACATCGATGGCGGCCTGATCGGCGGCGCGGCATTGAAGGCAGAAGATTTCCTGGCCATCATCAAGGCGGCCTGAAGTAGAGTAAGGGGTTTGTCAGTTGTCGAAGCCATACTTCGGCGACAGGCGGTTGAAACATCAAGAGTGGACTTGTTTAAATGAATACTTTGTTTTTTGTTGTGGTTGTAGTTCAGGTGCTGGCAGCGCTGGCGATCATCGGCCTGGTGTTGTTGCAGCACGGTAAAGGCGCCGATATGGGTGCGGCTTTTGGCTCCGGTGCATCCGGCAGCCTCTTCGGTGCCACCGGCTCCTCGAACTTCCTGTCGAAGTCGACCGCCGTGGCCGCCGGCATCTTCTTCGTTGCCACCCTGGGCCTGACTTTTATCGGCAACCACCACGTCTCGCAAAGCGGTGGCGTGATGGATAATCTGCAGGCGCCGGCCGCTCCGGCTCAACAGGCAGCCCCTGCGGCACCAGCTGCGCCGACCGAGGCGGCCAAGCCGGGCGATCAGTCCAGCCAGATTCCGAAATAAGCCTTTGCGGAATTTGAAATAATCGAAGAATAAAGTAGTAAGAATCTTTCTTTTCGCTGATTGGCA